>CALXBX010000010.1 GCA_944386655.1 uncultured Clostridia bacterium
GAGAAATAACAAGAAAAAATATATATAAAATAATATATTGTGCCAAGTTGAGGGATTACATAGAAAATCAAGGATTTAGAGAACAAAAAGTAACAAGTGGAATAGATTTAGAGCATGTATATTCAAAAGATATAAAAGCAATAGAAGTAATATATACAATCATACAAATAACGCACTTACTATTACAAATAATAGAACATTCAGATATATGTGGAGATTTCAATAAAAAATATGGAAGCGTAAATGTATTTCGACGAAAGTTTTATGCCCATTTAACCGAAACAGATATAAACATAGAACTTATTCAAATCAAAATCCAAATACGCTTCGATAAATCATTAATGATATATTAATGATACAAAAGAACTTTGAAAAAGTCAAATTTTAAAATATAGCAATATAGGGACTTTTTAGGCTTTTTTTAAAAAAGTACAAACGCTTAAATGCTTGATAATACTGGATTGCGAAAAGTATATAGAAAATAATCTTTAAAAACTTTAATTTTCTAAGAAAAAATTTTTTCATTCGTTAGTACTGGAATATGGAAGAATAAATTGACAATATTGAAAAAATAGTGTATAATTTAAAACAGTTGTTACCAAAATAATGGTAAAGAAGAGATTTAAATTTATAGATTTATCACAGAGTGGATAAATAATATTATAATGAGATTCGGGAAAATGAAAAAAGAAAATGTGAGAGAAAACATAGAGAGATGTTTCTCCAATATTTTGGTGTGTACGAAAAGAAGAGAATCCAAATAAATTTATGATATTAAAATAAAAAGACACAAAAAGAGAAATATATTTTGTGTGATTATTATTTTTACTTTAGTAAAAAAAGAGAATGTTGCCAAAGTGAAAATAGTTTCTATGGAAAAGATATAAATTTAAGTATCAAACAAATAAAAGAAAGAGAGGAGAAAAAATGACAGAAAAAGAAAATACGAATAAAGATAAACCAATCAAGAAGGTTTTAGAAGAAGAGAAAAGTGTGCAAGGAGAAGTAAAAAACACAAAAAGAGTAACAAAGAGAAGATATAGTACAGAAGGAAGGAGAACAAAACAATCTGCAGAAAAACCAAGAGAAAAGAAAACAAAAGTAGGAATACAAGAAAAAAGAGAAACCAAGGTTACCAGAAAAAACTTTAATTATAAAAAAGAAATGCATTCTTTTGAATTTAAAAAATCTAATTTAAAAATTATTCCATTAGGTGGTCTTGAAGAAATTGGAAAGAACATGACAGTATTTGAATACGAAGACGAGATTGTGATTGTAGACTGTGGACTAGAGTTCCCAACAGACGATATGCTAGGGGTAGACTTAGTTATTCCAGATATTACTTATTTAGAGAGAAATAAGGAAAAAATTAAAGGAATGGTAATTACCCACGGACATGAGGATCATATAGGTTCTATACCATACATTTTAAAACAAATTAATATTCCAATTTATGCAACAAAGCTAACCTGTGGTCTAATTCAAAATAAATTAGAAGAGCATAAATTACTTAGAAGTACAAAATTAGTAGAAGTAGAGCCAGGGCAAACTGTAAAATTTGGAAAAATGAGTGTGGAATTTATTAGAAGTTGCCATAGTATTCCGGATTCCGTTATGCTTGCTATCTATACACCAGTGGGAACAGTATTCCATACAGGGGACTTTAAAATTGACTATACGCCAATTAATAGTGAAATGACAGATTTAACAAGAATTGCGGAAATAGGTAGTAGGGGAGTGCTTGCTTTATTATCTGATAGCACAAATAGCGAAAGAAAAGGCTACACTATGTCAGAAAGCACAGTAGGAGAAGTATTTGATAAGTTGTTTTTGAATTGTAAAAAGAGAATTGTAGTAGCAACATTTGCCTCCAACGTGCATAGGGTACAACAAATTGTAAATGCAGCAGTAGAAAATGGTAGAAAAATAGCTGTTTGTGGTAGAAGTATGATTAATATGATAGAAATAGCTAGAAAACTTGGTTATATTGACGTACCAGATAATGTGTTTATTGATATCGATTTAATCAAAAATTATACAGATGAGCAATTGGTTATCATTACAACAGGTAGTCAGGGAGAGACAATGTCTGCTTTAACCAGAATGGCAGCCGGAGAACATAAAAAAGTAGAAATAACACCAAATGATTTAATTATTATATCAGCAAACGCAATTCCAGGAAACGAAAAGTTAGTTTCTAAAGTAATTGATGATTTAATGAAAATAGGAGCAGAAGTAGTATATAGTGCACTAGAGGATGTTCACGTATCAGGACACGCCTGTCAAGAAGAACAAAAATTAATCTTATCTTTAACAAAACCAAAATACTTTATACCAGTGCATGGAGAATATAGACAATTAATAGCACATGCAGAAACTGCTAAAAAGATGGGAATAGAACCAGAAAACATCTTCATTAGTACCAATGGTAGAGTATTAGAGTTAAATGAAAAAGAAGCAAAAATAACCACAACAGTACCATCCGGAAAAGTACTAGTAGATGGTTTAGGCGTAGGTGACGTAGGAAATGTAGTACTTCGCGATAGACAACATTTATCACAAGATGGTTTAATTGTAATTGTAATGACAATGGATAATAATAGTGGAGAAATTGTATCTGGTCCAGATGTTATTTCAAGAGGATTTGTTTATGTAAAAGAATCAGAAAACTTAATGGATGAAGTAAAAAGAGTAGTAAGAGAAGAAGTACAAGCATTAGAAGCTAATGGTGTAACAGATTGGTCAACTATTAAATCTACTTTAAAAGACCATTTAAGAGACTATATATTCCAAAAAACAAAAAGAAATCCGATGATTTTACCTATTATTATGTCTTTATAATCAAGGTTGCAATTTAGGGACGTTCCTTAAATTGCATTCATGTTTTGAACTTTAGGGACGTTCCTTAAAGTTCAATTCTTGTTTAATAAAGAAAAAAATCAAGAAAAGATTTGTAAAATCCTTTTAGGGGAAACATTGAAAAGTAAGAAATTATCTGGTATAATGAGACAGAAGAAATAATTGCAATTTAAGGAACGTCCCTAAATTGCAAGGAACGTCCCTAAAGTTCACCTAAGGTTTAAAAGAAAGGAAGAAGAGTATGGATTATAAGGAGTTAGCAGATAAAATTTTTCCAAATGCTAAAGAAATTACTTATTATGAAGAAAAATATAAAAAAAGAGATTTACCAGAAGGAGCTATTGTAACAAGATATGCACCAAGCCCAACAGGTTTTGTACATTTAGGCTCTTTGTATCAAGTAGTCATTGCAAAAAAGGTGGCAAAACAAACAAATGGGGTTTTCTTTTTAAGAATAGAAGATACGGATCAAAAAAGAGAAGTGGAAAATGGTGTAACAGGTATTCTACAATCTTTAAAGGATTTTGGATTAGAACCAGATGAAGGAATGACGGATGAAATTCATGAAAAAGGAAACTATGGACCATATAAACAATCTTTAAGAAAAGATATTTATGAAGCTTATGCTAAATATTTATTAGAACAAGGAAAAGCTTATCCCTGCTTTGCAACACCAGAAGAATTAGAAGAAATGAGACAAAAGCAAGAAGCAGCTAAAATTCGTCCTGGCTATTATGGAGTATGGGCAAAATATAGAAATTTATCTGTAGAGGAAGCGGCAGAAAAAATAGATAAAGGAGAAAGCTATATTATTCGTTTAAAATCACCAGGTAGAGAAGATAGAAAAATAAAACATCATGATTTAATTAAAGGAAATGTAGATTTTCCAGAAAACGACCAAGATATTGTCCTTATTAAAGCAGATGGACTTCCTACTTATCATTTTGCACATGCGGTGGATGACCATTTAATGGGAACAACACATGTCATTCGTGGAGATGAATGGTTATCTTCTGTACCACTTCATTTGCAATTATTCCAAATGTTAGGTTTTAAAGCACCAAAGTATGCACACATTGCACCTATCATGAAAGAAGAGGACGGAGGAAAAAGAAAGCTTAGCAAACGTAAAGACCCAGAGGCAGCAGTTAGCTATTATACAGAAATGGGAATTCCAAAAGAAGCGGTAATTGAATATTTACTAAATATTGCAAATTCCAATTTTGAGGCATGGAGAAAACAAAATCCAGATGCTTCTTTAGACGATTTTGAGTTGCAACTAAACAAAATGAGCGTAAGCGGAGCATTATTTGACATTGTAAAAATATTGGATATTGCTAAAACAGTTATTTCTAAATATACAGCAGAACATATTTATGAAGAGGCATATAGATGGGCAGAAAATTATGACGAAGAACTTAAAAATCTATTGCAAGATAAAGCCTATGCCTTAAAAGTATTTGGTATAGAAAGAGGAAATGTTAAACCTAGAAAAGACATTAGCAAGTGGTCAGATGTAAAAGAAAATATAGAGTATATGTATGATAGTGAATTCTTTGGAAGAAAAATAGAATATCCATATCAAAAAATAGCAGATCCAGAAAAAGTGAAAGAAATTTTGCAAAAATACATACAAAATTATTATGTGCCAGAAGATGACAAGCAAACTTGGTTTGATAAAATAAAAGATTTAGCAGAAGAAACTGGTTTTGCAAGAGAAGTAAAAGAGTGGAAAAAAGAGCCGGAAAAATGGCCAGGACATGTAGGAGACGTAAGTACAGTAATTAGAGTGGCTTTAACGGGTAGAACAAACACACCAGATATGTACGAAATTATGCAAGTACTAGGAAAAGAAAGCGTGATAAAAAGACTAGAAAAGGCACAAGAATTCTTGAAATAAGAAATAAAGTAAAAATAAAGATAAACAAAAAAAGATAAAAGCAAAATGCACAGAAAAGAAAAAGCATGTAAGGAAAAAGGAATAAAATAGATAGAAAAAAATAGGAGAAAAGGATGATGCGGATGGAATATAAAATAGGAGATATTGTAAGAACCAAAAAACAACATCCTTGTGGTAGTAAACTTTGGGAGATTACAAGAGTAGGCGTAGACTTTAAACTAAAATGTTTAGGGTGTGGGCATATGATTACAGTAGAAAGACCAAAAGCACTAAAAATGATTACGAAAAAAATAGAAGACAACAAAGAAGATAAGTAACAAGGAACAAGAAAAATATCCCATTTGTTTTACTTAAAAAGAAAGCAATAGCAAGAAAAACTGCAGATTTTATAGGAAAAACATAAATTTTTCTATAAAATTTGCAGTTTTTTATTTTTGGTACTGAGGGAAAGCTATTAAAAAGGTAGTTTTGTTATCCTTGCTTTCTGCCCCAATAGTACCACCATGCAAGGTAATAATTTCTTTTGCAATGGCAAGTCCAAGTCCTGCACCACCTGTATGTGTTCCACGAGAGTCGTCTAAACGATAGAATTTTTCAAAAATAGAATTTAGTTTATTTTCTGGAATGGTATATCCTTCATTTTGTACAGAAATATAAATTTCCTCATTTACACAAGTAACATGAATGATAATATCTGTATGCTCAAAGCTATAAGAAATAGCATTTTTGATGACGTTATTCAAAACTCTAGATAATTTATCTGGGTCAGCGAAGCAAGTAAGGTTATCTTCACAATAAATGATAATTTTTTTCCCTTGCTCGCTTGTCATAGGGTAGAATTCGTCAATTAATTGTTGTAGTAAGAATTTTAAGTTTAAATTTTTTTTCATTAAAACTAGATTGGTATCATTAAATTTAGCAATTTCAAAAAATTCATTCATTAAATCTTCTAAACGATAAGCTTTTTCTAAAGTGATATTCGTGTATTTCACGCGTTGCTCCATTGGTAAATCAGGAGTTTCTTTTAACAATTCTAAATAGCCAATGACAGAGGTAAGAGGTGTTTTTAAGTCATGAGCTAGATAAACAATTAAATCATTCTTTTTTTGTTCACTCTCTTTGGCCAGTCGTTCATTATCTTCTGCTTCGTGTTTTAAATGGTTCATTTGTGTGCTAATATCTGCAAGCTCTGCTGGAAGTTGGATGTATTCTACATTTTTATCTAATAACTGAGAAGATGCAATTTCTAGGGCAGAAATATAGGAATAGGTCTTTTTTAACAAACGATAAGATAAAAAGGCAATACCCAGTATCAAAATTAGGCAAAGGAAAAGGATAATTAGCATAGCATATGGCTGCGTTCCGTCAAATAAAAAACTAAAAAACCATAAAGCTTCATAGTATATTTCAGGAAAAGAATCATATACCCATTGAAAATCTAGAACAGAGACAATTTGTGCCATAGCAAGAAGAAAAAGAAGAAAAATACCAGTAAAAACAAAAATTCTTAAAAAGAAATTTTTACGTATTTTTTCCCATAAAGTTTGTTTTTTATTCAATTTCATATCCCACACCCCAAACTGTTTTAATAAATTTTGGATTTTTAGGTTTTTCATGCAATTTTTCGCGTAATCTTTTAATATGCACCATAACCGTATTATTACAATCTAAATATTTTTCTCCCCAAACATTAGAAAAAAGTTCTTCACTACTCACTACTCTGCCACGATTTTTGCATAAATACCAAAGAATAGAAAATTCAATAGGGGTTAAATTAATTTCTTGGTTATATAAAGTGCATTTGTGGTTTTCTTTGTTCACATATAAGCCTAAAAATTCTATCACATTTTTATTTTCTTTTTCTGTATTATATTGATAATATCTACGCATGGCAGACTTTACCCTAGCTACTAACTCTAAGGGATTAAAGGGTTTTGTGATATAATCGTCTGCTCCAATAGACAATCCCTGAATTTTGGAAATATCATCTACCTTAGCCGTTAACATTAAAATGGGGTAATGATATTTCTTTCTAATTTCACGGCAAATAGCAAAACCATCTATATCTGGTAACATGACATCTAAAATAGCCATATCTAGGTGTTTTTCTTCTATACATTTTAAAGCTTCCTTGGAATCATAAAATTTATATACCGTAAAATTTTCATTTTTTAAATAAACTTCCACTAAATCAGCAATTTCTTTCTCGTCATCTAATACTAAAACCGCATAACTCATAGTTTATCTCGTCCTTTCAGCAGTATTGTAACATAAAAGTAGGATACCCTACAACAAATGTAAGAAAAACGTAAGAATTTCGTAAACAAAATATAAGAAATTTGTTAGAGAAAAGTAAAAAGTAGAGGAGAAAAACGAGGTATAGTAAGCTAAAAAGAAATAGCTTAAAAATGCTTTTATTGTTAGAAGTAGCTTAGAAAGGAATAGGTTTTAAAATGCAAATTGTAGTAGGAATTTGCTTATGCATCAGTTTTATAAATTTTATAAGGAAAAAGAAGAACGTTTCACAGCAATTAGTAAATAGAAGAAAGAATCATCCTAGAATAAATATTATAATAGGTATCTTTTTAGTTTGCCTTGCTGTTTTTACAAGACTCTATAAAATAGAAGAGTTACTAAATGGACAGCATGTAGATGAAGTGGGAATGGGGTATGATGCTTTTTGCATTGCTAATTATGGAGTAGATAGATATTTGCATCATTTCCCTGTATATATGATTAATTTTGGTGGAGGGCAAAGCGCCTTATATACTTACTTAGCAGCCATTATGGTAAAACTACTAGGATTAAATACACTAGCTATTCGTATGCCAGGAGTTATTTTAAGTTTGACATCTATTTTAGTAGGTTTTTTTCTTATTCAGAAAACGCATGGTGTTCGATGGGGATTTGTCTTCATGTTACTAATGATAATTTGCCCTTGGCATATAATGCAATCACGATTTGGCTTAGATTGTAATTTGTTATCTTCTATGATAATGATTTCTATTACCTTATTGGTAGTAAGTAAAAAATGGTGGCAGTATATACTAGCTGGAATTTCCTTTGGCATTACTTTATATACTTATGCTTTATCTTATATCATTCTTCCTATTTTCTTGTTATTCAGTAGTTGCTATATGCTCTATGTAAAAAAAGCACAGTGGAAAGATTTTCTCTTTATGGCAATACCAATTATTATTTTAGCCATTCCCTTAATTTGGATGCTACTTGTGAATATGGGATATTTAGAACAAATAGATGGAGTTATCAGTATTTTAAAGTTGCCGGATTTCCGCACAGGAGAATTGAAATTTGATAATATTGGGGGAAATCTAAGACAATTTTTTACCATCTTAACAGCAGGAAGTTTTGTGTATAATGCTATCCCTCAGTTCGGAACCATCTATTTATTTGCCATTCCACTAGCAATAGTGGGAATAGGAATAGCCATCAAAGATACCGTAATATCTATTCAAAGAAGAAAGTTTTCTATGAGTAGTATTTTCCTATTTTTATGGCTTTCCAATATGGTACTCATGTCACTAACCAGCGTAAATGTAAATAAAATCAATTCTATTTACATAGCACTACTGTATTTCGTTTTTCTATCTTTAAAAAATTTGTATCATTATTTTAAAATTGGGTTTGTGGGGATTAGTATTCTATACTTAGTTGCGGCAATTTGTTTTTTTCAATACTATTTTTGCCAATATGAAAAAGACTATCCACAAATAGATTTAGTAAATGAAGATGTAATACCTTTAAGTCAAGAAATACAAAAGCTAGATAAAAACAAAACGGTATATATGCATTTGAATATACATCAGCCTTGGATTTATGTTTTATATGCTTTGCAAATTTCTCCTTATGAGTTTAATGAAGGAAAAAGAGAAAATACCATAGATGGCTGGAATAATAATTATTCCTTTGGCAGGTATGAATTTGAACTACCAGAAGAGGTGCAAGACAATAGCATTTATGTAATTTGTGAAGAAGATGCAGACAAAGAGGTGAAAAGTTTTATACAGGAATTGGAGGAAAAAGGATATCAGGTAGAGCATTATGGGAGGTATGGTATCTATTACGAAACCAACCATTATGTAGACAAATTGCAATAATTATGCTATAATGATAGAAGACCCAAAATTTGGTTATCGTTGGGGAAAATCAATCCAACGAAAAATGATAGGAGGATATAAAACATGGAAAATCGGGTAAGAATCTCTGCAAACAACGAAGAAGCAAGTAAACTACTCAAAGAAGCAATAGAGAAAAGCTTTGGATTTGAATTAAAAGGTTTGCAGCATCCAGTAGAGTTTGCTACAGATTTGGATGCAGACGTTGTAATTCAAATTTTGAAAAGCTTTATCCGGAATGAAAGGATGGATTCTCTTTCTTTCCATTACGAAGGAGCAGAAAAAGGGGAAAAGCATCAGGAACTCTTAATGGTTCCTATGAAAGAACAGGAGGAAGAAGATGACGACAAGGAAGAGGTATGGTTTAAAGATCGAAAACCTAAAAAGAGAATAGGTTCTCTTACTTTGAAAGAAGAAATTTTGATTCTTTTTATTAGTCAAAGACAGTTGACAAGCAAAGAAATACAAGGGAGACTGTCTATCTCAGTTCAATCTGTCAGTCATCTGATGTCTGATTTAATAAAAGAAGGCAAAGTAAGAAGACTCCAGAGAGGACAGTGGGAATTGATTATTAAGGAACCAGAAAAGGAGGAAAAGAAGTGCTTTAAAGAGGCGGTAAAAGAAGCAATTCTAAGAAGTTTTACAGATGTAGTACAGGAAATGTCAGTGCTTCTTTTAAATGATATAACAGGTTATAGTCCTCGTGCTATTCAAAAGGCTTTGCAGGAATTGCAAGAAGAAGGACAGGTTATACAGACGAAAGAAAAAAGTTGGCGGTTAAAAGGCTTTTCCTATCCGTATAGTAACATATACGAAAAGGAAGAGTACCGTCCTATTCTGGATGAAATGATGTCTTCCGAGTACTTTAAGGGAGAACGTCTAAAAAAGATGTTCTCGGAGGAACTTGTAAATAGGTTGCTCCAAGAATTATTGGAGAGCGACTGCATCAAAAAAGTAGAGGAGGATAAATACCTCGTCTACTTAGAGAGCAGGATGATTTATTTCCTCTCTAAACATCCAGGGGCTAACTTAGGTATGTTAAAGACCAACATGCCTCTGGAAAAGGAAAGAGATATTGCTGCGAATATAAATGTTTTATTACGCAACAATATTGTAGAGAGGAGAGGTAAGCATAGAGGCTATGTCCTCTTATCAAAAAACTAAGGCGTCTATGCGCCTTAAGACAGAGGAAGCATACTACCATAAAGGTGAGTATGCTTCTTTTGGCTATTATACTAAAAATTTTTCAATTTCTTCCCATACAGCGTCTGTATAAATTCTTCTTTCAGCAGAAAAAGGAAGAAAAGGTAAATCCTTTAAAGGATTTAGTGCTTCTTGCAAAGCTTTTACTTGGGCATCTACTTTGGTAACGGCAATTTTATCCGCTTTATTTGCGATGATGATGCATGGTTTTTGTTGGTCTACAATGTAACGGTACATGAGTTTATCATTTTCGGTAGGATCATGACGAATATCTATGAGAAAAATAATCAAAGCAATTTTTTTACTTTGAGATAAATACTGCTCAATAAATTGTCCTACTTTTACTTGTTCTTGTTTAGACATTTTGCTGTAACCGTATCCAGGTAAATCTACAAAATAAAAGGAGTTATCCATATTATAAAAATTAATCTGTCTTGTCTTACCAGGTTCACTGCTAGTTCTTGCTAAATTTTTGCGGTTGATTAATGTGTTAATAAAAGAAGATTTTCCTACATTAGATTTACCTACTAAAACAATTTGAGGAAGCCCATCATTCGGATATTGTGCTGGTGAAACAGCAGAAATTTGAAATTTAGGATTTTTAATAAGCATGTTTTCTATCCTATTCGTTTACGCAAAATACGAAACGCCTTTCTTTTAAATTAAAATTTTATACAATTATAAAAGTAAAGGAGGAAATAGAAAAGTTCCTCCTCTAACACATGTATATCCATTTATTTTTTAGGAACCATTTTTTCAAGACCACCCATGTAAGGTCTTAATACTTCAGGAACAATGACACTACCATCAGGTTGATAATTGTTTTCTACAATAGAAATTAACATACGAGGTGGTGCTACTACTGTATTATTTAAAGTATGTGCAAAATAATTACCTTTTTCACCTTTAATACGAATGCCAAGACGTCTTGCTTGTGCATCTGTTAAATTAGAACAACTTCCTACTTCAAAATATTTTTGTTGTCTAGGACTCCAAGCTTCTACATCACAGCTTTTGGCTTTCAAATCTGCTAAATCGCCACTACAACATTCTAAAGTACGTACAGGAATTCCCATACTCCTAAATAACTCTACGGTATAAGACCACATTTTGTCATACCATTTGTAACTATCTTCTGGCTTACAAACAACAATCATTTCTTGTTTTTCAAATTGATGAATACGGTACACGCCACGTTCTTCTATACCATGAGCACCCTTTTCTTTTCTAAAGCAAGGAGAATAAGAAGTCATAGTATAAGGTAGGTCTGCTTCTTTTAAAATTTGGTCTTTAAATTTACCAATCATGGAATGCTCAGAAGTACCAATCAAATACAAATCTTCTCCTTCAATTTTGTACATCATAGCATCCATTTCTTCAAAACTCATAACACCAGTTACTACGTCACTACGAATCATATAAGGAGGAATACAATAAGTAAATCCTTTATTAATCATAAAATCTCTAGCATAAGTAAGCACTGCAGAATGAAGTCTAGCTACATCTCCCATTAAATAGTAAAAACCATTTCCAGCTACACGGCGAGCAGAGTCTAAATCAAGCCCACCTAATCTTTCCAAAATTTCTCCATGGAAAGGAATTTCATAATCTGGAACCACTGGTTCTCCGTATTTTTGAATTTCAACATTTTCGCTGTCATCTTTTCCTATAGGAACAGATTCATGAATGATGTTAGGAATTTTCATCATTCTTTCTTTTACTTCTGCTGCTAGCCTTGCTTCTTCTTTTTCATTAGAAGCAAGTTCTTCGTTTATTTTTTGTACTTGTTTTTTTATTTCTTCCGCATCTTCTTTTTTGCCTTCTCTCATAAGAGAGCCTATTTGGGTACTTAAACTGTTACGAGAGGAACGAAGCTCATCACCTTTTAATTTAATACTTCTGTTTTGCTCATCTAAAGAAAGTACCTCATCCACTAAGACCAATTTGTGGTCTTGAAATTTCTTCCTGATATTTTCCTTTACTAAATCAGGATTGTCTCTTAACAATTTAATATCAATCATATCAAAACGCCTCATTTCCTCTAAAATTTTGTACAAATTTTATCATAAAAAAAAGCGAAATTCAAGATAAAATCCATAAAAATTGGCAATACTATCCATAAAAGCTATGTCCATTCAAGTCAGGTTTAAATGAGACATGTCTCATTTAAACCTGACTTAAGTGAGACACTAGCAGAAAAATGTCGAAATAGGGTGGAAAAATGACGATAGAATTTTTTAAGTTTATTATCTATTCTTTGTGCATTGTATTAATTGCTAAATATGTTTTAGTAAAGTTGTTACGAAAGTTAGCAGAAAGTTTGCAGCTCTCTTCTAGAACAGTAGGCAACATAGCAGGATTTGCTACATCTATACCAGAGCTGTTAACAGTATCTTTTTCTGCTTTTACTGGATTACTAGGAACTAGTATTTATAATATTGTGAGTTCTAATGTAATTAACTTCGTGCAATACTTAGTTTCTATTGTTGTATCAAAAAATCAAAAGATATTAAGAAATAAAGCGTTACGAATAGATTTGTGCTTAGTAGCCTTCACTATTTTCATACCAATAGGGATGCTGTCATTTAACTGGAATTTTTCTATCACTATTGTTCCTATTTTTCTTTTATGTTTTTTCTTTTTTTATTATCTAAATAAAAATGCGCACAAGTTATATTTGCCAAAACAAGAGGGAATACTAGAAAAAGAAATAAAAGTAGAGGAAGAAAGAATTTATAAAAAATCAAAAATTTTGATAACACATTCTATTTTTTTATTACTGACGGGTGGAATCTTATATTGGATTGGCAATCAGTTAAGTATAGTATTAGAAAATTTGGCAGATATGTTTTTGGTTCCTGAATGGATAATAGGAATAGCTTTAGGTTTTATTACAAGTATTCCAGAATTTATTACTTTTTTTGAATCGCAAAAGCATTATAAAGAGAAAGAAGAAAGAGAGTTAGGTGTTATTGAAGCTACAAATAATCTATTGGCATCGAATATGTTAAATTTATTTATTATTCAAAGTGTGGGAATTTTGATTTTTACATGGTCTCAAACACAGATTCCTCATCAGGAAGAAATATTGGTAGTGCAAAGGGAAAAGAAAAATGTAATCAAAATCTTCAAAGAAAAGTTTATTTAAAGTTACGAAAGAAAATGAATAAAATAGAAGAAAAAGAATATATTATCATAGGAGGGTTTCCATGGCTGAAGAGTATGTAAAGGAAACGAAAATTAGAGATTTATCCATAGAAGAAAAGCAAAATCAATTGATGATTAGTATTATTAAAACAAAGAAAGAGTTAGATGTGGCTAGTAAAAATTTTGAATTTGCAGATGGTGATTTAATCGATTATTATACTTATCAAATGAAGGCGGCAAGAGCAAAATTAGATTATCTCATAAAAAGAGCTAAAAAAGAAGGAATGGTTTTACCAATGCTAGAGCAAATAGAGCTAAGACATAAACAAGCAATTTAAGGAATATTTGTCCAAAACGATTCATAAGTATGTAGCAAAGAGAAAAAGGAGCGGGTGAATCGTGGACATAAATACAATCATTATTTATGTGGCATGCATTATTTTCTTATTTATTTTTGGAAGGATATTTGTGTTGCCACTAAGAAGTATATTTAAAATAGTAGGTAACTCTATATTAGGAGGCATTCTTTTATTTTGTATCAATAGTATAGGTGGTATATGGGGATTTCATATTGGACTAAATGTATTAACAGCTGTTTTAGTGGGACTATTAGGAATACCCCGGTGCTATTTTATTAATTATTTTGAAAATTTTTTTATAAAGAATGACAAAAAGGTAATAGGGTGGTATAATAAAAAAGTCACAATAAAATTTCGCCGATAAGATTGGGAGGAAAAGATGAAACGGTGGAAGGTATTAGGACTAGCAATACTCATAATGAGTATGCCAGTAGTAGCTCATGCACAAGAGCAGAAGCCTTTTGCACAAAGGGAGTGTGAAAGAGAAATTCTTATGAAAGAAAAGCTTTATACAAAAGCCTTAGAAGAAGAGGATATATCAGAAGAACTCTTCTTAGAAGTGGCGGATTTTCTGGAAAAGAAAAAAGCAGTGCTGACAGCGGAGAATGGTACAGAGGAATATGGACTATTTCCTGTACAGTATATTGCAACTTTGTATGCCTATCAAGATAGTAAATTGGAAGATTTAGCTGTCTTAGTATGGTATGTTCCGGAAAAGGCAGATGCCTATATTGCAGAATATAACAAAGATATGCAATATATTGAGGAACAGTTTGCAATATATGGTATTGAAGGTGAATTGGAAATTGATGAGAGTCAGTTTCCTATCTTAAGTGCAAAGGGGTAATAAGTGGCGCAAGGCAAGTTTTGCCTTGCGCTTCCTCCAACTAAAATAAGAGTTTACAACAAGGCAAAAATGTGGCATAATACTACTAGGAGGAAAAAGATGTTTGATATAGAAGCAGAACTAAAAAAACTACCAGATAAACCTGGTGTATATATTATGCATGACAAAAACGACACCATTATCTATGTGGGAAAAGCAATTTCTCTTAAAAATCGAGTAAGGCAATATTTTAGAAAAGGGCATAAAACGAAAAGAATAGAAAATATGGTGGCTTTAATAGACCATTTTGAGTACATTGTAGTAGACAATGAGGCAGAAGCCCTTATTTTAGAGTGCAATTTAATTAAGAAAAATAAGCCAAAATTCAATGTACTGCTAAAAGATGATAAAACCTATCCTTATATAAAAATAAATGTGAAAGACGACTATCCTAATGTATATATTACAAGGCGCCTGCTACATGATGGTGCTAGATATTTTGGACCATATGCCAATAGTGGAGCGGCGAAAGAAATGGTAGATTTTATTAAAGAAAAGTTTAAAATTCGTCAGTGTAGTAGCTTTAAATATAAAGATAGACCATGTTTAAATTACCACATCAAAAAGTGCTTTGCTCCTTGCATGGGATATATTTCTAAAGAAGAATATCGAAAACAAATTAATGAAATTATTAGTATCCTAGAAGGAAAAACAGAAAATATATGCAAGCAGATAGAAGAAGAAATGAAAGAAGCATCTAGCAAAATGCAGTATGAAAAAGCAGCTTATTTAAGAGATAAATTAACTGCAATTGAAAGAATATCAGCAAAACAAAAAGTATCGAATTTAAACGAAAATGATATTGATGTAATTGGTATTGCTAAAAATGATTTTGAGGTTTGTGTGGAAATTTTCTTTGTTAGAAAGAGTAAAATGATTGGAAGAGAACATTACTTTTTTAAGGACTTAGTAGATGAAGAAGATAGCCAGATTTTATCAGATTTTATTAAACAATATTACATAGATAGAAGCATTTTACCAAATAAAATTATGATAAAAGAAGAGATAGAAGATAAAAGTGCCATAGAACAATGGCTAAGTAGTGTGGCAGGAAGAAAAGTAGAAATTAAAACACCACAAAAAGGAGAGAAACTTCGATTAGTAGAAATGGCAGAAATGAATAGCAAAATAACACTGGAAAATAAGGAAAAGGATAAATATAGCATATTAAATGAACTAAAAGAAGTATTACAATTAGAAAAGTTGCCACGAAAAATAGAGTCTTATGACATCTCCAATATCTCTGGTAGCTACATGGTAGCAGGTATGTGTGTGATGCAAGACGGAATCATTAAAAAGAATCTAGCAAGAAGATTTCGCATCAAAACCGTATTTGAACAAGATGATCCTAGATGTATGAAAGAAGTAATCGCAAGAAGACTAAAACATTCCATAGACAATGAAAAAAGCGGATTTGGAAAATTGCCAGATGTCATTTTTGTAGATGGAGGTATTACACAAATAAGAGCTGCTAGAGAAGCGGTGGAGCAGTATCACCTAAAAATTCCTATTTTCGGAATGGTAAAAAATGATAAACACCAAACAAGAGCATTAATGAATGAAGAAAGACAAGAGCTTTCCCTATCAGAAGAAGCCATGAAGTATATTACGCTATTTCAAGATAATGTACATGATACAGCCATTGGCTATCATAAAAAATTACGTGAAGCTAGTGTTACCAAATCGGCATTGGATGAGATAGAAGGAATAGGTCCAGCTAAGAAAAAATTACTTTTGCAAACATTTGGTAGTGTAGAAAAAATAAAAAATGCAAGTGTAGAAGAATTAACAAAACTAAAAGGAATCAATGAGCTACTAGCAAAAAAATTAAAAGAGGAATTGTGAACTTTAGGGACGTTCCTTAAAGTTCAAATTAAAATAAATTCTAGTTTTTTCTGAAAATTTTTTAAATGAACTTTAAGGAACGTCCCTAAAGTTCATTTTTTCATGTAAACTATTGTAAAATTACTGCAAAAGCGGTATAATGAAACGCATGAGAGAAAGGGTGAGAAAAAATGAAAGTAAGTAGAGAAGAACTTTTGCATATTGCAAAATTGGCAGATTTAGATTTAAAAGAAGAGGAAATAGATACTTATTTAAACAACTTACAAGATATATTAAATTTTGCTAATATTGTAAATGAAGCACCAGTACAAGGATTAGGAGAAACCTTTGGTGCAAACGATAATTGTAATGTATTTCGAAAAGATGAAGTAAAGGTATTTGAAGATAATGCTTCCTTGCTTTCTAATGCACCAGAAAGTGAAAGAAATATGTTTAAAATTCCAAAAGTAATACAATAAGAGAGAAAGGAAGGATGAAAAAGATGGAAATAACAGAATTTACCGTACATGAATTACAAGAAAAGTTAAAGAAAAAAGAGATAACTTTGCCAGAAATTACAAAAGCATATGCGGAAAGAATAGAAGCAAAAGAAAAAGATGTACAAGCTTTTCTTACTATTTTAACTGAAGATGCAGAGAAACAATCCACAGAAATACAACAAAAAGTGGATAATGGGGAAGAAATAGGCAGTTTAGCAGGTATTCCAATAGGCATTAAAGATAATATTTGTACAAAAGGAATTAAAACGACTTGTGCTTCTAAAATGTTAGAAAATTTTGTTTCTCCTTATGATGCTACTGTTATGGAGAAAATAAAAGCAGAAGGAATGATAACACTTGGAAAATTAAATATGGATGAATTTGCTATGGGAGCAGCTACAGAATATTCTGCGTTTCAAAAAACAAGAAATCCATGGAATTTAAATACTGTACCAGGTGGTTCATCAGGAGGTAGTGCAGCAGCAGTAGCAGCAGATTTAGTACCTTGGGCATTAGGCTCCGATACAGGAGGTTCTATTCGTCAGCCAGCCTCTTTTTGCGGTGTAGTAGGACTAAAACCTACCTATGGCTTAGTTTCTCGCTATGGATTAGTGGCATTTGCTTCTTCCTTAGACCAAATAGGACCTATTACAAAAGATGTAGAAGATTGTGCTATGTTGTTAAATGTGATAACAGGACATGATGAAAAAGATACTACATCAGAAAATAGAGAAAAAGTGGATTATACAAAAGCCATTCGTAATGATGTAAAAGGAATGAAAATAGGAATTCCAAAAGAATATTTTGGAGAAGGAATTGATAAAGAGGTAAAAGAAACATTAGAAAAAGCCATCCAAACTTATCAAGAATTAGGAGCAACAGTAGAAGAATGTTCTTTAGATATTGCAAACTATGCTTTAGCTACCTATTATATCATAGCTTGTGCAGAAGCAAGTTCTAATTTGGGAAGATTTGATGGAATTCGTTATGGCTATCGTACACCAAATTACAATAATTTAAAAGAGTTATATCGTCATTCTAGAAGCGAAGGATTTGGAGCAGAAGTAAAAAGAAGAATTATTTTGGGAACTTATGTGTTATCTTCTGGCTATTATGATGCTTACTATAAAAAAGCACAACAAGTAAGAACATTAGTAAAGAAAGAATTTGAGGCAGCTTTCCAAAAGTATGATTTCTTATTAACACCAACTGCACCAAATGTTGCTTTTGAAATAGGAACAAAATCTAATAATCCTTTAGAAATGTATTTAGCAGATATTTGTACCGTTTCTGTAAATATAGCAGGACTTCCAGGCATTTCTATTCCATGTGGAGTAAATAGTAAGCAAATGCCAATTGGAATGCAGTTAATTGGACCAAAATTTAGTGAAGAAACACTTTTGCAAGCAGCTTATACATTTGAACAAAAAATAGAATTTAGAAAAAAATATAGACCGGAGTTTAAAAAATAAGAAAGGGTGAGAAAAACATGGCAAAAGAAGATTATGAGATAGTAATGGGATTAGAAGTGCATGCAGAGCTTTCTACAAAAACAAAAATCTTTTGTAGTTGCCCTACAGAATTTGGAGGAGAGCCTAATACACATACTTGTCCTATTTGTATGGCAATGCCTGGAACACTTCCTGTGCTTAATGAAAAAGTAGTAGAATATGCGGTAAAAGCAGGTCTTGCAACCAATTGTGAGATTTCAAGAGATAGTAAAAACGATAGAAAAAACTATTTTTATCCAGACCTTCCTAAATCTTATCAAATTTCCCAATTTGATAAGCCACTTTGTGAGCATGGTTATATAGAAATTGAAACAGGAGAAGGAGAAAAGAAAAAAATTCGTTTAACACGTATCCATATAGAAGAAGATGCAGGAAAGTTAAATCATAATGAATTTGGAGGAGGAAGCTTAGTAGATTTAAATAGAGCGGGAGTACCACTTATTGAAATTGTTTCCGAGCCAGATTTGCGTACTACAGAAGAAGTAGATGCCTACTTGAAAAAACTAAAATCTATTTTGGAGTATATAGAGGTATCAGATTGTAAAATGCAAGAAGGTTCTTTCCGTGCAGATGTAAACGTATCTGTTAGAAAAAAAGGAGAAGAGAAATATGGAACTCGTACAGAAATGAAAAATATGAACTCTTTCCGTTCTATTATAAGAGCCATTGAGTATGAGGCAGATAGGCAAATAGATATATTAGAAGAAGGAGGAACGATTGAGCAAGAAACTCTAAGATGGGATGATGTATCTGGAAAAACATTTTCTATGAGAGATAAAGAAGATGCACAAGACTACCGTTATTTCCCAGATCCAGATTTAGTAGCTATTCGTCTTTCAGATGAATATATCCAATCTATTAAGGAAAGTTTGCCAGAATTACCAGAGAGCAGAAAACAAAGATATATAGAAGAATATGGATTATCTCAAAAAGATAGTAATTTACTTACAGCTTCCAAATATTTATCTAATTTATTTGAAGAGGCAGAAGCAATTTGCAAAAATCCAAAGGCAGTAGCTAACTGGCTATTATCCGATGTTTCTAGAATACTAAATGAAAAAGAACTAGAACCAGATGTTATTCCATTTACAGCAGAACAATTAGCTAAAATGATACAACTAATAGAAAAAGGAACTATCAGTTCTGCCATAGGAAAAAAAGTAATTACAGAATTATTTGAAAATCCAAAAGATCCAGAAGAAATCATAAAAGAAAAAGGATGGATTCAAATTTCAGACGAAGGAGCTATTAGGGAAGTAGTAAAGAAAGTGTTAGAAACAAACCCTCAGTCTATAGCAGACTATAAAGCAGGAAAAGAAAAGGCATTAGGATTTTTAGTAGGACAAGCAATGAAAGAGACCAGAGGAAAAGCAAACCCACAGATGTTAAATAAAATGTTCTTAGAAGAATTGAAAAAATAAAATGAACTTTAGGGACGTTCCTTAAAGTTCATAAAATAAAAAATGAGGAGAATTTTTAAAGTATATAAAAGTTCTCCTTATTTTTTATATATAGAATTTAGTTGAATTTTGTGTGCAATCTAAAAAAATAAAAACAAAGTAACATAAATGTAATTGCAAAAAACAGCAAAGAAAAAGAAAATAGCATATAGGTAAAAGGTATCATAAGAAAAAAGGAGAAAAAACATGGGAGAAGAAAAAGCAATTACATTAGTTACGCTAGTAGTTACCATTGTAGTATTAGTAATTTTAGCAGGAGTTAGTATAATAACGTTAGTGGGAGATAATGGAATTATTACGAAAGCAAAGCAAGCAAGAGAAAATATTATCTATGCAGGGCAAGAAGAACAAGAACAATTAAATCAGTTATATTGGGAATTAGAACAAGATGGAAGTTATACAGAAGATGAGGAAGATGCTAAAAAAGATCAAATGATAGAATTACTACAAAAACAGGTAGAAGAATTAAAAGAGCAGGTAGCGGATTTACAGACTGAAAATACAGACTTAAAAGAGCAAGTAGCAAATTTAAATAGCCAAGTAGAAGATTTAAATAAACAGATTAATGATTTAAAAGCAGAGATAGTAGAAAAAGATATAGAAATAACAGATTTAAAAGAAGAAGTAGCATTAAAACAGGAGACAATTAATAATTTACAGGGACAATTAGATAGTTTAAATAGTCAATTAGCACAGACAAATGCTACAGCAGCTCATATATTGAAAAATTATAAAGCGTATAGTGGAGGGAAATTATTGGTAGGAACAATGGAAAATAGAGGAGCGGTAAGTGCAAGTTTAAATGCAGGACAGAGTTACACAATACCAGCTGGATATCATAATGGAAGTGGAAAAGTAACAGCCAATAGTTTAGCCAGTCAAACACAAGGAACAGCAACAGCCAATAATATTTCAAGTGGAATGACGGCATGGGTAAACGGACAAAAGATAACAGGAAATGGAACAGATGTAAACAATAGTTATCAGAATGGTTATCAATCGGGAGAACAAGTAGGAAGTAGTAAAAAAGCAAATATTATTTCACAATATGGCTATGGGACAACATCAGGAGATATCGAATTTTATATAAGTGATGTAACCTATGATGTAAGTAATATATCTACAGTGGTGTTAGGAGGTTTAGATACTTCCTATGGAATAAATTGGGCGTATACTACCATTTATTTGTATAGAGATGGATCTTGTATATTTTCAGGAACAGGAAGTCCATATGATAATGGAGTATCTAATCAAGCAATCATAAATGCTTGTGCTAGTAGTTATGATGTTAGAAATAATTCTACATTTAGAATAGTAACACAGGGAAGATGGCAACAAAAAGTAGGAATTAAAAATATTATATTTCAATAAAAGATAGAGAAAAATTCTCTATCCAATTTTTTATTTAATTCAATTTTGGTATCTTTATTCAATTCCATTCCTTTTTTATTGTATCAAATCCAATAGCACAAATAAAGAAAGTAACAGCAAACATAAGGCTAGTTCTTAGTAAAGAAATTCCTACTTTAAATAGAATAGGAAAAGCAAAAAACTTTTCATAAAAAGCAAGTAAAGAAGTAGAAAACAGGCTAAGAAATAAAGAAAACAAAAGCCCCTTTTTTAAAATAAAAATAGTTTTTTTATCAAAATTTTTAATTTCATTAGCTAAAATATGTATCCATTTCATAAATAACCTCCATTCTATCTTTATGTTACCATAAAATAAAACCGATAGCAATGGAAATACTAGGCAAAAAAAATCACTCTTTTATAAGAGTGACAAAATAAAAAACTGTGCACAATCTTCTATTTTTTATGCACCAATGGCATTTAATTTTTTAGCTAAATTTGATTTTTTTCTAGCTGCAGTGTTTTTTACAATAACACCTTTTGTACAAGCTTGATCGATTTTTTTAGTAGCTTCTGAGAATAATTTAGTAGCTTCTTCTTTATTTCCAGCAGCTAATGCTTCTTCAAATCTTCTAATAGCTGTTTTATAAGCTGATTTTATCATATTATTTCTTAATGTTTTCTTTTCAATTACATTAACACGTTTAATAGCTGATTTAATATTTGGCATATTTTGCACCTCCCTTTTTTGTTACTACCATATAGCATATAAAATTCTACCACAAAATTCCTGTTTTGGCAAGAGATTAAGGAAAAATGATTTAAAAAAATGGCAAATTCATGAAAATTTTGTGAATATCACAAAAAAATAAGGAAAATGTTTGAAATATTTTACAAAACAAGGTATAATAGAGTTACGAAAATACAAAAGAACAAAACAGAAAGGAGCGATTGTTATGAATATTAAAATAACAGGAAAAGAGCTTAAAGCTACAGAATCCATTAAAGATTATATAGAAAGGAAATTAGAAAGATTAAACAAATACTTTGGAGAGGACTTTAATGTACTTGCTACTATCAAAACAGAAGGAAATGAGCAAGTAGCAGAAATGAATGTTACAACAGCGGAAGGAGATACTTTTAGAGCAGTAACAGCTCACAAAGATTTATATGCTTCTATTGATAAAGATATCGATATCTTAGAAGGTCAAGTAAGAAAAATGAAAACAAAAAAAGATAAACAAAATATGACGGAGTCTATTCGTTTAAAAGAATCTTTAAATCATGTAGAAGAACATCCAGTAGAAGATGAAATTATAAAAACAATTTATTATACCATTAAACCAATGGCACCAGAGGATGCAAAATTAGAATTAGAGGCAAAACCTCAAAATCAATTTTTAGCATTTATCAATATAGAAACAGAAAGAGTGAATGTTATTTATCGTTTAAAAGATGGAAAGAATTTTGGTTTAGTAGAACCAGAAGCTTAAAACAAAGAGAGAAGTAACCCCAAAAGGTTATTTCTTTTTTTATGGTAAATCAATTATTTCTTATTTACAAATATAATAGAGAGAGGATAAGAGTTCATAGTATAATGCAATTAAAAAAGTAGGGGAAACAAATGGGAATAATAGATTGCATTATCATTTTATTAATAGTAGGAGTAATCATATTTATACAAATAAGAAAATATATAACACAAAAAAAGGGAGAAAAACTCGAAATAGACTATACAATAGATGAATTTTGCAATAAACATTATAAAAAAATTTGGTGTGTAGGGATAATTATTATTTTTATAACTGTTATTTATCAATTTGGGACTCTTCCAGCTTTTATGGGCGTAGACGAGGCTGCAATGGCATATGATGCACATTGTATAGCAAATTATGGAACAGATAGATATCTAAATTCTTTTCCACTTTATCTTACTAATTTTGGTAGTGGACAAAGTACGCTGTGTTGTTATTTAGCAGTAGCATTTATTAAGCTATTGGGAGATAACATCATTGCATATAGAATGCCCGCGTTATTTGTTTATTTACTGGCCGTAATAGCGTCCTATTTATTAGTAAGTAAAGCTAAAGATAAAAAAACAGCTATATTATTTACATTCCTTATAATTACCTGCCCATGGAATATTTTAACGGCAAGAGAAGCTTTGGACTGTAATCTATATGCAGGAATGTTTATGGTTAGCCTATTTTTGATGCAACGTGCCCAAAAGAATTACCAATATATTCTAGCAGGACTAGTATTAGGACTTACTCTTTATACTTATTGTTTATCTTGGATAACATTACCGCTATTTTTAGTGGTTTGGAGTATTTACATGTTATATATGAAGAAAATCAAAATAAAACAACTTATTTTAATAGCTGTTCCTACTTTTATTTTGGCAATGCCATTCATCTATTTTTTATTGTTAAATTTAGGAATAGTAGAAAGTACACAAATTGGTATTTTTACACTACCAATATTACAAGATTTTAGAATAGATCAAATTTCTGTATGTAATATAGTAAAAACAGGATTAGAAAGTTTAAAAACTATTTTCTTTACCAAGCAAGCTCTTTATTTTATTTATGTACCTCTTTTTATAATAGGTTTCATAATAGGCATTATCCAAACTTGCAAAAAAATAAAAAAGAAAGAATATAGCCTAACTAGTGTTTTTGTGATTGCATTTATTACACTATTGTTAGGATTGCTATGCACAAGGATTCCAACAGCAAATAAAGCAAATGTAATATATATACCGATTTTATATTTTGTAACATTAGCTATTTTATCCATAGCAAAATATTCTAAATGGATATTCATGGCAGTGTTTATTTGTATTAGTATATTATGTATCAATTTTGAAATTTATTATTATTCTTCTTATGCTGTCTATCCAGAACAAAAATGGTTTTCAGATAAGTATTTAATACCATTAGCACAAGAATTAGAGGAAAGGGAAGATACAAAGAACTTAAAGAAATATGTAATGGTAGAAGCTACTTCACCTTATATCTATATTGTTTTAGCTACAAAATTATCTCCGTATGAATTTATGGATACTTGGGAAGAAATAGAATTTTATGGTATAAAAGAAACAAGAAGGATAGGAAATTACTACTATTATACTTATTATTATCATAAGAAAGAGTTTCAAGAAATAGATTTTAGTAAGGAAAAAACAATTTTAATTATTTCTAAACTTTATGAAGACGTAATAGAAGAAATGGATAAGAGAGGATATGAAAAAGAAGAATATGGAGATGTATATGTATATACCACTTAAAAAGAGCCATAATGGCTCTTTTTAGCATATTGCTTATTTCATTTGGCTTTCTGCTTGTTCTATTAATTTTTTAACCATGTTACCACCAATTTTACCAGCATCTCTTGAAGAGATATTTCCGTTATATCCATCTTTTAAAGTTACACCAACTTCTGAAGCAACTTCATATTTAAATTTATTTAAAGCTTCTCTTGCTTCTGGAATTACTTTTTTATTGCTGTTTGTCATTTCTTGTTTCACCTCCTGAAAATTTAAAATTTGAAAATTACTTTTCATTATATAGAATGTACAAAATAGGAAAAAATAAACTGGAAATTTTTTGAAAATAAAAAAACAGGAACCCATTCCTTGTCTTTTTAATAAAAGGCAAAAAATCCGTTCCTGTTTTCTATTTTTAGGATAACTATTTACCAGCCATTTGTCTTTCTGCTGTTTCAACTAGTTTTCTAACCATGTTACCACCGATTCTACCAGCGTCTCTTGAAGATAAATCTCCATTATATCCGTCTTTTAAAGTTACACCAACTTCTGAAGCAACTTCATATTTGAATTTATTTAAAGCTTCTCTTGCTTCTGGAACTACTTTATAATTAGAATTTGTCATTATTTTCACCTCCTAGAAAGTATCTATTAGAATTTAAAGAAAAAACGAAATATGTTTTTTCATTACTTAGAATGTACGAAATGAGAAAAAATAAACTGGAAATTTTTAAAAAAATGTAGAAAAAAGTGGAAATATATGTTATGATTATTATTCCACTTATAGGGAAAAATAATTGAAACGCAGAAAAAAGTGTGGTAAAATGCAAAGGAAAAGGAGAAAATAAATATATGTATCAATTAGTTGCCATTGATTTAGATGGAACCTTATTAAATTCTTATGGAGAAGTAACGTCAAAAAATAAAGAGAGTATTCAAAAAGCAGTAGAAAAAGGAATACAAGTTGTACTTACTTCAGGAAGACCAATTGCTTCTGTAAAAAGTTTAGCGTTAGAGTGTGGGTGTGGGCCATATATTATATGTGGTAATGGAGCCATTACCTATGATATCGAAAAAAACGAAGTTATTTATAACCGTTTTTTAGAAAAAGCAAAGGTATTACAAATCATTAAAATATGTGAAGAGAACAGTATTTTTTATGCTTTATATAGAGAAGATTGTATTATAACAAAATCACTTAACTATAATATACTCTTTTTTTATCAAGAAAATACAAAAAAAACAGAAGATAAAAAAGTAAGAATTAATTTAATGCAAAATATATACGACTATGTAAAACAAAGCGAAAATCAAAATTACTTAAAAATAACAATATGTGATGAAAATCCAATTGTTTTTAAAAGTATTATGCAAAAACTAAAAAACGTAAAAAATGTAGATGTATTAGATGTATCCCATATGTCTAGGAAAATTATAAAAGACGGGACAAAAGATGTGTTAGTAGAATATCATTATACAGAAATTACAAATCAAAATGTAGATAAATGGGGAGCCATTGAAGATTTAGCCAAACGATTAAATATAAAACAAGAAGAAATTATGGCAATTGGTGATAATATGAATGATATAAAAATGATAAAAAATGCAGGAATGGGCGTAGCTATGGGAGAAAGTACCCCAATTGTAAAAGAAATTGCGGACAAAGTAGTAGCAGATAACGACCATAATGGTGTGGCAGAAGCTTTGAATTTTGCAATTTTAAATTGAAAAAGAAGTAAGCTTAAAAACTTTCTAAAAATAAAGGCAAAAACTACAAGAATAAATTTATAAAAAAATGCACACTCTTAAATAAGAGGGGGTGCATTTTTTATGGAAAAAGAGCAAAAAAGATATGCACGTTCTATAGATGCTTATCAGGATACAGAAGAAGATGTAACGAAATATGGAGAATTTATTTCTTCTTATTTTTCATGGCTTACTTTAGACATGCAAAAAAAATTAGCTAAAAGAATGGAAAATATGACGAAAAAATAACAACATAAATGAACAAAAAGGAAGAAATACTTAACTAAATATAAAAGAATGCAAAAAAATCTTTCGTAAAATTATTTATTTTACGAAAGATTTTTTTCAATACTTCTAGCTTAGATGTAAGCATTTATAGCTTTTCCAAATATTTCTTTTTAGATTTAAAAGAAGAATGTACATATTTATCTAATGTTACCTTAACATTAGCGTGTCCAAGAATTTCACTTAACGATTTTGTATCCATTCCAACATTTATACAGTCAGTTGCAAAAGTATGTCTTAATTGATGAAAATGGAAATCTTTTATTTTACAATTTTTCAAACATTTTTTAAACATATATTGATAATTTCTAGGCTCTATATAATTATATTCAGAACCTGTTAAAAAATAACATTTTTTTGAAAAATTTTTCTTTAACGGCTTTAATATAT
>CALXBX010000011.1 GCA_944386655.1 uncultured Clostridia bacterium
TTGTTTAATAGTAAATTCAGACATAAAATCACCAAGAAAAATATATCATAAAAGAGGAAAAAAGCCAAATGAAAGAGCCTAAATTTAATCAGGCTCTTTAAGGGCGGAATTTATTCCGCTTTTTTATGCTTACAAAAGAAAAATGTAAAATATTGTATAAAAATATTGAATTTTATATATAAATAATATATGATAAGTTTAACTTAACAAATAAATAAAAAATAAAAGCCCTAATCATAGAACTTTTATTAATTCAACTAAGTGAAACCAAATAATTGGCATTAAAGGTTAAACCTTATTTTAACTCATTGTGCTATTTTAGATAGTAATAAAACAAGTGATAAATATTATAAGAATTGTCCTTAGTTTTAGAATTGTGTTATTTTACATAGTGCTTATTTTGTAATGTGATTTTAGCTTTACAAACATAAGTATAAATATATTACATATTTGAATTGCTCTAATATAAATTATATAAGTATTGCATTAATATAACAGCTATTATATAATACATGTAATCATAAAAAAAAAGGAGATGTTCATATATGGCACTAATAAAATGTAGAGAATGTGGAAAAGAGATAAGTAGCGAAGCTACAAGTTGCCCTAATTGTGGAGCACCTGTTAAGGAAGACGAAATAAAAAAAGAAATAAAGGCAGGAATAAAAATAGGTAAAAAAATAGCTATAATCTTTATAATTGCTTTATTATTAATTATTGTAGTTGCTTTTATTTTTGGTTACTTTATACCATCTCATACATATGTTACTAAAGACAGTAATGGTGAATATGTAGAAGAATTTCGCCTTTTTTAATCAAGTTTAATAAAGCTATTAATGGGCTTTATTTTTTTAAATAGATTTAAGAAAAAGCATTGATAAAACGTAAACGTTTATATTGTTATATATTTATAGTAAATGAGGTGTCGAAAATGGAAGAAAAAACAACGTAATTATGGAAAGAAAAGACAACGAGATAATGAAATAGTTAGACGTTGCACAATAAGAATACCAAAATATTAATAAGAAGTGTTCGAAGAAAAAAGCAAAAAGAGAAGGTTTGAAGCCTTCAAAACTCATTACACAATTACCAATTGAATCAATAGACAAATATTTGAAAAAAGCTAAAAAAATTAAAAATATTTTCAAAAAAGTATCAATAAACGTATACGCTTTACAGTATAATATAATCAAGTTAAGGGAAAAGGAGTTGGTAAATATGTTACCTTTTAGAATTTTCTTACTCTAGATAGTAAGAAAATAGAGCAACAGACTCTTAATTTGGAGGTTCTGTTTTAGAATTGTGTTATTTTAGATAGTAAAATATAAGATGTATTTATAAAGGAAGGTGAAGATATGTCAAATAAAATAGAAATAGAAGCAAGTTACTATTTAGACCGAAATTATGATGAAATATTAGAGAAAATAAAGAAAGAAAAATTTGAAAAAATAGAGGAAGTTACAGAAGAAGATACCTATTATACAGATAAAGAATTTACATTTATCCGAGATAAAATATGTTTAAGAACTAGAAAAAAAGATAATGATTTTCTAGAACTCACTTATAAGCCAAAAGTAGATGATAAAATAGAAAAATATGGGAAACGAGAAGTAAATATAAAATTGAAACCAGAAGATAAAGAAGATATAAAGTACATATTAGAAGAACTGGGTTACATAAGTTATATATCGTTTAAAAAACATAGAAAAACTTATTCAAAAATAATAAATCATGTTCAATATAATATAATGCTAGACAATATTGAAGGAATTGGAGATTTTATAGAATTGGAAATTTTGGTAGACACAGAGAAGCAAAAAGAAGAATTTCATGAGGAACTAGATAATTTTATTAAAGAAATGAATTGTGATAAATTAAGAGAAAAAGAAAAGCCATATAGAGATATAGTAAAAGATTACTACGATAAGAAAACAAACCTATAAAGCAGTACAAAGTAAAAATAAGCCAAAATTTTATGCAATAAAAAAGCCTCACAAGGAGGCTTAATTATCTTTAATCATTAGTCCTATAATAATACCACCTAAAAGAAGAATCCAAAATAGATTAGATATATCTTTAGTAATTATTTGTACAATAACACAAATAACAAGAAGTACTATTATACCGATGACGGCTTTGATAATATTTTTCATAATGCCTCCCTATATGAGTGCAAAAACCTATAAAATCTAAGTTTCATTAAAAAGTTACATAGACGTAGTATAGCAGATAGATGAGAAAGAGTCAAAGAAATTATAATTGTAGATAAGGTAAATAGAAAGGAATAGTTCAGGATGTTACTGTAAGATTTTCAAAACCAAAATTTTCTGCAATTTACTCTTGTCTAATGCTTAAAAATATAGTATAATAGAAAAGGTCGAAATAAGGAGTGGTATCGAAGTGGTCATAACGAGCTACACTGGAACTGTAGTAGTCGGATTTCCCGGCCCGTGGGTTCGAATCCCACCCACTCCGCCAAAACAAAACTATGTATGATTGTTCTTACAAGGCAAATACATAGTTTTTTCTTTAAAATGTAAGTTACAATAAAAGCAAAAAGTGGGTAAAAATGAGATAAAAAATGGGATAAAAAATGAGGTAAAAGATGGAAGAAAAAATAAAGCAAATGGTAGTACCACTTTTGGATTGGTATGAGAAGAATAAGAGAATTTTGCCATGGAGAGAGAAAAATCCTAATCCTTATCATGTATGGCTATCAGAGATTATGTTACAACAAACAAGAATAGAAGCGGTAAAGAAATATTATGAGAGATTTCTTATGCAACTACCAACCATAGAAGATTTAGCAAAAGTAGAAGAGGAAAGATTACTAAAATTATGGGAAGGATTAGGCTATTACAATAGGGCTAGAAACCTAAAAAAAGCGGCTCAAATGATAGTGGAAAAATATGATGGGAAAATGCCAGACAAATGGGAAGAACTACAAAAGCTACCAGGAGTAGGAGAATATACTGCAGGGGCAATTGGTTCTATTTGTTTTGGATTAAAAGTACCGGCGGTGGATGGAAATGTATTAAGAGTTATTTCTCGTGTGATAGGTAGTAAAGAAAATGTACTATTACCAGAAACGAAAAGGAAAATAACAAAGTTATTGCAAGACAATATGCCAGAAGAAGCAGGCAAATGGAACGAAGCACTTATGGAATTAGGAGAAATCATTTGTTTGCCAAATGGGGAACCACTTTGCCAGCAATGTCCTATTCAAAATATATGTAAGGCGCTAAAAGAAAATGAGGTAAATCAAATTCCTGTTAGGATAAAAGAGCAAAAAAGAAAAATAGAAGAAAAAACAGTATTTATAGTGCAACACGAAGATAAAGTAGCTATTCAAAAAAGAGCAGATGAAGGAATATTAGCAGGCATGTATGAATTTCCACATGTGGAAGGGAAAAAGAAAGAAGAGGAAATAGCTTCTATTTTAAAAGAATGGGAAATACAAAATTTTATTTTGCAAGAAAAACGTCATGGCAAGCATATTTTTACACATAAACAATGGAATATGGTAGCCTATTACATACAGGTAAAAGAAATAAATACAAATTGGGAATGGGTAACCAAAAAACAACTGGAAGAAAAATATGCTATGCCGACAGCTTTCAAAAAGTTTCCAATAGAATTGAGATAAAAAGGAGAAAGAAATGGAGTCACAATTTGCAAGAAACGAATTATTAATAGGAAAAGAAAAACAAGAATTGTTAAAAGAGAAAAAGGTAGCCATTTTTGGTCTAGGAGGAGTTGGTTCTTACGTATTGGAAGGTCTAGTAAGAGCAGGAATAGGAAAATTTATATTGATAGATAATGATACTATTAACTTATCCAACCTAAATAGACAGTTGTTAGCAACCACAAAAAACATAGGCAGAAAAAAAGTAGAAGCGGCAAAAGAAAGAGTAGAAGAAATTTACCCAGAAGCGAAAGTAGAAATTTACGATACCTTTTATTTACCAGGACATCCAGAAAATATTTTAGAAAAAAACGTGGATTATGTGGTAGATGCAGTAGATACGGTAACTGCTAAAATTTTAATTATACAAGAAGCAAAACAACTAGAAATACCTGTTATTTCTAGTATGGGAACGGGAAATAAATTAGATGCTACTAAATTTGAAGTAGCAGATATTAGCAAAACATCGGTGTGTCCTCTGGCAAAGGTAATGAGAAAAGAATTAAAAAAGAGAAATATAGAAAAGGTAAAGGTAGTTTTTTCAAAAGAAGAACCTATACAAGTTGTAAGTAGCGGAAAGGAACAAGTACCGGGAAGTATTTCTTTTGTGCCATCTGTAGCAGGGCTAATAATAGCAGGAGAGGTAGTAAAAGATTTGTGCGAAATAAATTAACAAACAAAAGAAAAAAGCTTGCGAAAATGCAAGTTTTTTCTTTTCTGTAAATCAAATAAAAATAAAATAATAGGATAGACCTATCTTTTTCTACAGTTATTATACAAAATTCTACAAAAAATGCAAGGATTTTTGCAAAATTTTACAAAAAATCAGGGTTGTAAAATAGAAGGAAAAATGATACAATAAAACACATGAAAAAGATAGACAGACCATATATTAGCAATAAGAGGTGAGAAAATGGAAAAGCAAGAAATAGCAAAGGACTTACGTAAAAAATTACCAGAGCTAATGATAAAAGAAAACGAAGACATGAAAAAGCATACTTCTTTTAAAATAGGAGGAGTGGCAGATATTTTTGTAAAAGTAAAAACACAGCAGGAACTAAAAGGCGTCATAGAATATGCAAAGGAAAAAGAAATTCCGATTACTATCATAGGAAATGGGAGCAACCTTTTAGTAAGAGATAAAGGAATAAGAGGCATTACCATACAAATAGGCATGGACCATATAAATGTGCAAGAGACGGAAGATGGAAGGGTAGAAGTACAAGTGGATAGTGGTGTGAAATTGGGCATGCTTGCTAGCAAATTACAAAAGGAAGGAATAGAAGGTTTTAGCTTTGCAGCAGGAATTCCTGGTACAATAGGAGGAGCTATCCGAATGAATGCGGGAGCTTACGGGAAAGAAATGAAAGATATTGTAACAGAAGTAACATCGCTTAAGGAAAATGGAGAAATACAAACGAAAAAGGGAGAAGATTTACAATTTTCTTATAGACATAGCAGATTTATGGAAGAAAAGGAAATTATTTTATCAGCAAAATTATCTCTAGAAAAAGGAAATGCAGAAGAAATTAAAAGAAAAATGGAAGAATTAAATGCTAGTAGAAAAGAAAAGCAACCTATAGAAATGCCAAGTGCAGGAAGTACTTTTAAAAGAGGAAGGAATTTTGTAACCGCACAGCTAATTGATGAGGCAGGATTAAAAGGATACCAAATAGGGGGAGCACAGGTTTCTACAAAGCATGCAGGGTTCATTGTAAATACAGGGAACGCAACTGCAAAAGATGTATTAGATTTAGTAGATTATATTATTCAAGTGATATTTGAAAAATTTGGTAAAATAGTGGAATTGGAAGTAGAAGTAGTAGGAGAGGAATAAGGGAAAGGATTGAATGAAAATATGAAAGGCTTTTTAAAATGGTTTAAAGGGGAAGCAAAAATGAAAAGATGGTTTATCATCATCTTACTAGGAATTTTTCTAGCTTGCTATGGTATGACAAAATTGTTAGTGGGAGATAAGCTAGAATTCTTAGATTTGGCGTATATTATTGCCACTTTCGTGGTTGGATTTACTTTAGTAATTGTCAGCATTGTTTTTATTCAAAAAAGGACATTAGAAATGCTAGTACAAGAGACTGATACAAGAAATGAGGCAAAAACAGGAAAAGTAAAATCTTTAATCTTCAATAAAAAGGTATATGATGAAGGACCAAATATTGTAGTAATAGGTGGAGGTTCTGGATTAGATTCTGTATTAAAAGGGTTAAAAAATTACACAAGTAATTTAACAGCCATTGTAACCGTATCGGATTATGGAGAACAAGCAACAGATTCTAGAAAGCTATTAGAACTATTACCTTTAGATGATATAAAAAATAGCCTTGTTGCTTTATCTTCAGAAGAAGCGGCAATGAAGAGCATTTTAAATTATGAATTTACAGAAGGAAGACTAAAAAATCTATGCTTTGGAGATATCTATTTATTAGCAATGCGTGAAATCTACGGCAACTTTTCTTCTTCCATAGAAGCCTCTAAAAATGTACTAAATATTACAGGAAAAGTACTTCCTGTTACCTTAGAGGCAATTGATATTTGTGCAGAGCTAGAGGATGGAACCGTAATAAAAAGCAAGAGAGAAATTCCGGAAGTAGTGAGCGATAAAATTAGCAAAATTAACCGTATTTTTATTAATCCATCCAATTGTACACCAGCACCAGGGGTAATAGAGGCAATCCAAAATGCAGATGCCATTATTATAGGACCAGGAAGTTTATATACCAATGTAATTCCTAACCTTTTAGTAAAAGGAGTAGCAAAAGCCATTAAAGAAAATAAAGGCTTTAAAATTTATATTAGCAATATTATGACAGAGCCAGGACAAACAGATAACTATACCTTATCAGACCACATAAGAGCGATTCAAGAACATGCTGGAAAAGATATTTTTGACTATTGTATTTATGATACCGGAGAAATTGTACCAGAATTTGTGAGAAGATATAACAAAGAAGGCAAAGATTTAGTAGAACAAGATGCTGCTAAGGCAAAAGAGGAAGGCGTAAAATTAATCCAAAGAAATTTATCTTACATAGATGGAGAATATATTCGTCATAATCCAGATGCTATTGCTTCTGCAATTATTGAGCTAGTTTGTGAAGATATGAAATTTAGAGATATGCAAAATGATGCACAATATCTTATGTTAAATTCTAGGTTAAAAGATACAAAGAAAAAGTTAAAAGAAGAGACCGGAAAGAAAGCAAAGAATGAAAAGAAAAAAGTAAGCAAGGAAAAGGAAAATAGAAAAACTAGTAAATTTGCAGAGAAATACCAAGATAGGATTATTTCTATTAAAGAAAGTGACGAAAAAGCCATAAAAAGAAAAAAAGCAAAACAAACAGCGAGTAAGAAAAAATAGGGAAAAAGCGAAAGAAAAGGAGAGGAAAAACAAATGAAATATGAAGAGATAGAATTAAAAGATGGTTTAGAAAAAGAATGGATTATCACAAATGGAATAGGGGGATTTGCAAGTTCCAGCATATTAGGAGCGAATACAAGAAGATATCACGGACTTCTTATAGCACCACTTACGCCACCTGCTAGAAGATATTTATTATTATCCAAATTGGATGAGAGTATTACAATCGACGGGAATCAATATGATTTATATACTAATGTTTGTCGTAATTATATTTCACGCGGATATACCCATTTAAAAAGTTTTGAAAAAGAATATATTCCTATTTTTACTTATCAAGTGCAAGACGTGATAATAAAGAAATATATTTGTATGGAATATGGAAAAAATACAGTCTGCGTGTATTATCAAATAGATAATCCAAATCATGAAACGAAACTTACGCTAACACCTATCTTAAATTTTAGAGATTTTCATGGAGATACATTTAGGCATACTTTCCACATAGAGCAAAAGGTAAATAAAACAAAAGTAAAAGTGATTGTAGATGATAACGCACAATTTCCAATTTATATGCACTGTTCAGAAGGAAATTATATTTCTTATGAAAATAATAGTTTTCAAAATATGTTTTATTTGCAAGAAGAAAAGAGAGGTTTCAATCCAGAAGAAAATCATGCTATTCCAGGTTCTTATGAAATAGAAATTGGTCCAAATGAACAAAAAGAAATTACTTTTGTAGCATCTTTAGAGGAAAATATCGAAGAAATCAATGCAAAAATATTAATTAGTAATGAAATTGCTAGAATATCGGAATTATTATACGACTCAGAGTTAACAAGAGTGGGAAGAAAAGAAATAGAAGATAAAGATTATAAAGATTTAATGAAAAATTATATGATTGCTGTAGATAACTTTATTGTATATAGGCCTTCTTTTGGATTACATACAGTAATTGCAGGATATCCATGGTTTTTAGACTGGGGAAGAGATACACTTATTGCTTTTGAAGGGCTTTTGCTAAAAACAAAGCAATATAAGATAGCAAAAGAAATCTTGCAAACCTGTATGAAAGATGTAAAATTTGGACTTGTGCCAAATGGGTATTCTGGTTATGACAATAGACCACTATATAATAGTGTGGATGCTTCTCTTTTATTGTTTGAGCAGGCAAAAAAATATCTTCGTTATACGAATGATGAGACATTTGTAAAAGAAGAAATGTATCCAGTTTTAGAGAAAATTATAGCTTCTTATGCAGCAGGAATTGATGTAGATAATAACAATATTTATTTAGATGAAGATGGGCTAATTGTTTCAGGAACTCCAACCACACAAAATACATGGATGGATGTAAAAATAGGAGAATATGCTGTTACACCACGAAATGGAAAAGTGGTAGAAATTAATAGTATGTGGTACAATGCCTTAAAAATTATGCAAGAATTAGAAAGTACATGGGGCAAAAAAGCGATGGCAACCAAATATGGAAAAATGGCAGCAAAATGTCAAAATGCTTTTGTAGAAAAGTTCTATAACAAAAAAAGAAAATGCTTGTACGATGTGCTAGGAGATTCTAAAATAAGACCAAACCAATTATTTAGTTTATCCCTTACCTATCCAGTTTTAGATCCAAATTCAGATATAGCAAAAGAAATGTTGGAGACAGTAACCAAAAAATTATTAAATAGCCATGGACTAAAAACACTAGCAAAAGGAGAAGAAAATTACATAGAAGTATATGAAGGAGACCCATTCAGAAGAGATATGAGTTATCATCAAGGAATTACATGGCCATGGTTATTAGGAATTTATTATGATGCACTTAAAAAAGTAAAAGAAGCGCAAAAAAATAAAGAAGAAAAAAAGAAATACGAAGAGCAATATAAAGCGTTTGTAGAAGATGTAAAGAAAACCTTCCTAAAAGAGTTTTATGAAGGAAAAACAGTAGGAGGAATTCACGAAATTTATGACTCTTGCAGACCTTATGAAGCAAAGGGAGCATTCCAACAAGCATGGAGTATTGCAGAAGTATTTCGTATTATATTAGAAAATACCCCAAAAGAGGGATAATCTGTTAAATAGAATAGACAATGATAACTCATACAAAACAGTGAAGAAAAACAAAGAAATGAGGCAAAAGAAAAAATGAGAATATTAGGAATAGACCCAGGATTTGCAATTACTGGATATAGCATTATCGATTATATAGGAAATCACTTTAAACTAATTACATCAGGAGCCATTTTAACAAAAGCAGGGGAATCTTTTCCCCTTCGTTTGCTAAAAATAAATAATGATTTAGAGACTATTATAGATACCTATCATCCAGATGCTATTTCTGTAGAAGAATTATTTTTCAATAATAATGCAAAAACAGCCATTAATGTAGCACAAGCCAGAGGAGTTATCTTAGTAGTAGGATGTAGAAAAAATGTACCAACTTATGAATACACACCTTTGCAAATAAAACAATCGGTAGTAGGATATGGACGAGCAGATAAAATACAAGTACAAAAAATGGTGAAAACCATATTAAAAGTAGATAGCTTACCAAAATTAGATGATACAACCGATAGCATGGCAGCGGCAATCTGCCATGCACATAGTGCAAAATTCGCACAAAAATTATAAAGTGTCCATTTAAGTCAGTCTTTTTTGAGACATGTCTCATTTAACCCTGACTTAAATGAGACAGAGGCAGAATAATGTCGAAAAGTAGATTATTTTAGTGGAAAGAAAAGTCAGAAAAAGAAAAGGGTGAGAAATTTGGTAACAGTAGAGCAATTAGAAAAAGAATTAAAACAGGGAACATTAGAGCCACTTTATCTTCTTTATGGAGAAGAAATTTATTTGCTAGAATCTTGTTTAAAAAGAATGAAGAAAATTTTTGGACAAACACAAGTAGGAATTAATGAAATTCGAATTGATGATACCAGTGTTTCTCATTTGATTAGTGATATAGAAACGCCAGCTTTTGGATATGAAAAGAAATTAATTATTGCAAGAAATACAGGTTTGTTTCAAACAGAAGGAAAAAAGAAAACAGAAAATCCAATGGTGCAAAAGCTTCTTGCGTATTTAGAAGAAAATGAAAATGTGTGGAAAGAAGCCGTTGTTCTTATTTTTATAGAAGAAACTATAAATAAAAATGCATTATACAAATGGATAGAAAAGCAAGGAATAACTGTAGAATTTTCTTATCTAAAGCCTGCTCAAATGGTAGCCAGATTAAAAGCAATTGCAAAGGCATATGAAGTAAATCTGCCAGAGACTGTAGCTATGTATTTCATAGAAACAGTAGGCTGCGATATGCAAGATGCTATGAATGAACTTAGAAAGTTGATTGAATATACAGGAAAAGGTGGCACAATTGAGAAAAAAGCGATAGACCTTCTTTGCATACCTCAAATGGATAGTGTTATCTTTGATTTAACAGATAATTTAGGTAAAAAAAATATGCAAAAAGCCTTAGAAGTTTTGCACAATCTATTGTATCAAAAAGAACCTATGCAAAAAATTTTAATTATGCTATATAATCATTTCAAAAAATTGTATTTTGTGAAAATTGCAGAAAGAGAAAACAAGAATGCTGCAACAGTACTGAATTTAAAACCAAATCAAACCTTTTTAATAGGAAAGTATAAAACACAAGCCAATTACTTTCAAGAAAAGGAATTAAGAAATTTACTAGAAGCCTTAATTTGCTTAGATAGTGATGCTAAATTAGGGAAAATAGATTTAGAAATTGGAGTAGAAGCGGTACTTTGTCGTTATTGTGCAGCGTAAAAGGTTAAGAGTAATAAAAATAAAGAAATTCCCCTTATCTTATAGAAAATGGGGGATTTTTTTCGTATAAATAGACATAAAAAAGGAAAGACTAAACAAAAAGGAGGAAACAAAATGTACAATTTTAGAACAGATTTAGCAGATGAGAGAAGTAATTTGTATAGAAAAGCCAATCAATTAGAGCAAATAGACGGAATAGAGACAACTCAGGAGCAAATAGGAGATAAATTAAAAGTAACAAGAGTAAAAATCACAAACGAAAAAGGAGAAGAAGCCATTCGGTAAAAAAAGAGGAAATTATATTACATTAGACATTCAAAAAATGAATATTTTAACAGAAGAGGAAATGGAAAATATTGCCCAAAATTTAGCAAAGGAAATTAGGCAACTGGTAGAAAATAAAATACAGTCAAAAGAGGATATTTTAATAGTGGGATTAGGAAATGAAGAAGTAACGCCAGATGCTTTAGGACCAAATGTAGTAAAAAATATAGAAGTAACTAGGCATATCATACAATATCTGCCACAGTATATAGACGAAAATGCAAGACCAGTAAGTGCTATAGCACCAGGCGTATTAGGAACCACAGGAATAGAAACAGTAGAAATTATAAAAGGAGTAGTAGATAATGTAAAACCAAAACTATTAATTGTAATTGATGCATTGGCTTCTAGAAGTATAGAGAGAATTAGTAGTACCATTCAGCTTTCCGATACAGGAATTGTGCCAGGTGCAGGTGTAGGAAATAAGAGAAAGGAAATCTCGCAGGATACTTTAGGAATTCCTGTTATTGCAATTGGCATTCCTACTGTGGTAGAAACAGCTATTGTGGTAAATGACGCTTTAGATTTATTTATTGAAAAATTACAAGAAGAGGCAAAATCCAATGACGCATTGAATCGCCTAAAAGAAGAGGATAATTATGAAACCATAAAAGAAGCCCTTTTGCCAAAGGACTATAATTTTATTGTGACTCCAAAAGAAATTGATCATTTAATAGCCAATATGTCTAAAATTGTAGCATTAGGCATTAATGCAAGCATGTAAAGGAAACTACAATAAAGGTAAAAGAAAACTTAATCCATATAAAATAAGAAGATGGGCAGGATAAAATATGTAAAATAAATATTTTGTTTTTGGTCCTTCCTTTTTGTTATAAAAAGCAATCAAAATAGAAGGCACAAGTGTAAAAATAAAGCATAAAATGTATCGTAGAGATGGCATAAATATCATATATGGGCCATAGCGAAGGATAGCGAAAAGCAGATTGGCAAGGAAAAATCCTATTGGGATGTTTCGCCATAAATAGAAAAGAAAAATTAAAAGGACGCCATAAGCACCATAGTCTACACGAAATAGCTCGCCAGAAAGACAGATAAATAGACCAGCAATAATACCTAAAAAGCGGTTTTTTATTTTGTCATAACAAAAGATAGCAAGTAAACCTAGTAATAGAGTAAAAAAGATATTCAAAGTCCAAATAGCTTCGCCTGTTTGAAACAAAGACAAAAATAACATAAATGGAATTTGAGAGATGATTCCAAAAAGAAAAAGTTTTCCACATAACTTTTTAAAATTTTTTGTATGCATGTATCCTTGTGTCATTTGAAAGGCAAATAAAGGAAACGCGATACGCCCAATTACATTAAAAAAGGAGAAAGACCTTACTAGGCTATCACCCATATGATCCGATAGCATGGTAATCATACCAATTATTTTTAATAGAAAACTACTCATAATCTATATCCTTTCCATATGATAGATATTATGATTTAATTATGCAATAGAAAATAAAAAAAAGCAAGTATTTTTCTTGCACAAATGATAGAATTGAGATACAATACTTTTGGATAAACAAAGGAGGAGGTAGACAGATTTGAATTTAAAATTAGATACGAAACATACCAATATACAAACGAAAGAAATGATGAAATATGCAGAGCAAGTGGCAGAAATTCATAAAGATTTGCATAAAAGAGCAAAAGATAAAAATGATTTTGTAGGCTGGCTTACATTACCAGACACTTACGATAAAAAAGAATTTGAAAAAATAAAAAAATGTGCCCAAAAGATACAAGAAGACTCTGATGTATTAGTAGTAATAGGAATAGGAGGTTCTTATTTAGGAGCAAGAGCAGTAACAGAAAGCTTAACACATACTTTCTACAATCTTCTACCAAAAGAGCAAAGAAAAACACCACAAATTTTATTTGTAGGAAATAACTTAAGTGAAAGCTATATTACCGATATGCTAGAATTAATAGGAGATAGAGACCTTTCTGTAAATGTTATTTCTAAATCAGGAACCACAACAGAACCTGCTATTGCTTTTCGTATCTTTAGAGAGTTTTTAGAAAACAAATATGGATTAAAAGAAGCAAGAAAAAGAATTTATGTGACAACAGATAAAAAAAGAGGAGCATTAAAAGAACTGGCAACCACAGAAAAATACGAAAGATTTGTGATACCGGATAATATAGGAGGTAGGTATTCTGTGTTAACACCTGTAGGATTACTGCCAATTGCAGTAGCGGGAATTGATATAGATGCCATGATGGAAGGTGCTGCTTTTGCACAGCAAAAATACAGCGACCAAAATTTAAAATATAATATCTGTTATCAGTATGCTGTACTTCGCCACATATTATATCAAAAAATGAAAAATATAGAGATTTTAGTGACTTATGAACCTAAGATGCATTATTTTATAGAATGGTGGAAGCAATTATTTGGAGAAAGCGAAGGAAAAGATAAAAAAGGAATTTATCCTTCAGGAGCAGAATTTACTACCGATTTGCATTCTTTAGGACAATATATACAAGAGGGAAGAAGAAATCTGTTTGAAACAGTTTTAGCGATTGATAAAGTAGATAAAACCATGAAAATACAGTATGATGAGGATAATCTAGATGGATTAAATTATTTAGAGGATAAGACAATAGACTTTGTGAACAAAAAGGCTATGGAAGGAACAATACTTGCCCATGAGGAAGGAGATGTTCCTAACATTATTATTCATTTAGAAAAATTAGATGCAAAAACATTAGGTCATTTGATTTATTTCTTTGAACTAGCTTGTAGTGTTTCTGGAACACTTTTAGGAGTAAATCCATTTGATCAACCAGGAGTGGAAAAGTATAAGACGAATATGTTTCGTTTGCTTAAAAAACCGGGATATGAGGAGTAAAAAGGACTAAGTTGATGTTAGTTTTATAAAAAGAAGGAGTAGAAAATTTTCAAAATTCTCTACTTCTTCTTTTTTGAAACTATTCATTGTAACTTCATTGAGAAATTGTAACACCTCTTTTGTTTATCTACCAAAGTATAGTTTTCATTTTGGTTTTGATAGATTAATCTGCTCTTCTTTCAGTTCTTTTATTGTGGCATTATTGGAAAGGTATACTTCAATCTGTTTTTGGACCAGAGTGTCAGTTTTTAATTCTGGAACCAAAGAAACCAAAAAGAAGACTTACCATAAAATTTTTCCTTCTACATACTTTTATTGTTGATAGTAACTTATATGTAAAACCAAAAAGTTTGAGGAAAATCCTCTCACTAATTAGCGAAAAAAGGAAAATAACATAGAACATTACCTATATCATTTCATATTGTACCAAATTTCTAGCGAAAAGTTAATTTATGTAAATATTTAACATTTTCAACTCTGCCATTACTCTGTCATTACTCTGCCAATTTGTATTTTTTATTTGGTGTGTTTTCAGTATTTCCAACACTTTCAATAGTTTTATTATCAACGAATTTCTTTAATATTCTTCTAACAGTTCTATCTGCTATTTTAGTTTGTTCTATAATTTCTTTTGCACCAATAATAACATTTTTCTTAATACATTCTAATACTTTTTGTTCGTTTTCAGAAAGTAATAACATAAATTTGTCTTTCATTTCTTTTGAATTATTCATTTCATCTATTGTATCATTTATCATTTTTAGCATAAATTCTATAAATTCTGTTGAATTTCCAGCATTATTACAATTTTGAATAGCAGTATAATATTCTTCTTGATTTTTCTTTATCATACTTTCAATAGGTAAATAAGTAAATGCTTTTTCCCAATGTGAAAGAATCGCAGTTTGCCATAATCTTGCTGTTCTTCCATTTCCATCGTGAAATGGGTGTATAAACACAAATTCATAATGGAATATAGATGATAGAATAAGTGGATTTATTTTATCTTTAACTTCATTCATCCAATTAAATAAGTTATCCATCAAACTAGGTACTAATCTATGTGGTGGACATGTAAAAATACATATATCTCCATCAT
>CALXBX010000012.1 GCA_944386655.1 uncultured Clostridia bacterium
CGATACACGTTGACATCGTCTAATGCTGCTTCTATCTCATCTAGGATACAGAAAGGTGCTGGATTAATTTTTAAAATAGCAAATAACAAGGCAATTGCTGTAAAGGCTCTTTCTCCACCTGATAATAGCATCATATTTTGTAGTTTTTTTCCTGTTGGCTGTACGCGAATATCAATACCACATTCTAGAATATTATTTTCATCTTCTAAAATAAGTTCTGCTTTTCCTCCACCAAATAATTCTACAAACACTTCATTAAAATTTTGGTTAATTACCTTAAATTTCTCTGCAAATTGTGTTTTCATAGTTTCTGTCATCTCTGCAATCATTTTTCTCAAATTAGACGCTGCATTTTCTAAGTCTAATCGCTGTTCTGCCATAAAGTCATATCTTTCTTTTGTCTTTTTATATTCGTCTATAGAATCTATATTAATGCTTCCTAAGTCTCTTATGGCATTTCTTAGCTGATTTACTTGTTTGGTTGCTTGTTGTACGTTACTTGGTTTATGATAGCCTTCTGCATGGTTTGGCGTTATTTCGTATTCTTCCCAAAGTGTATTAATGGCATCTTGAATATCTTGTTCTATTTTATTTTTCTTGATATCCATTTTTACAATCTGTTCTTTTAAGTCTTCTAATACTTTAAACTGATTTTGTATTTCCTCTTCTTTTTGTTTTAAAATTTGTTGTTTTTCTATTCTTGTTTGTTTGCAAGTTTCTACTTCTTCTCCACTATTTGCTATACGCTCTTTTATTTTTTCTATTTCTATTTCCAATTCTTTTATTTTTTCCTGCAAACTTTGATTTTCTTCCACTGCTTTTTCTATTTGCTGCTGTTTATTTTGCTTACTAATTTTTTGATTTTGTATATCTTGCTCAATTCTTTCTATCATTTCTTCCATAGATAAACTACTTTCATCAAAAGAAGAAACCGATATTTTCAAATTGGTGATATCTAAATTCAAATTGTCTATATAAGCTTGGTTATCTTGATTTACTTTCACAAATTCTGCAATTTCTAGTTGTAATTTTTCCATCTCTTTGCTTATCTCTTGTACTCTTGCTTCTAATCTTTGTTTTTCTTCTCTATTTTCTGTCTTTTGCTCTTCTGACTTTGCCTCCTCTTCTTTTTGCTTAGCAAGCGTTTTTTCTAATTTTTGAATATTTTCTTCTATCGCAATCATTTTCTGCTTTTCTGCTCCATATGCTACTTCTATTTCTTGTCTTTGATTTTGCAAAGTTTCTACTTTTGATAACAGTACTTGGTTCTCATCCTCATATTCTTGTTTTTGTTTTTCTTGTCTTTCTAATTCTTGTTTCATATCTTGTAACTGCTTTTCTAGTTCTTCTATTTCTCTTCCTCTTCCTAAAATGTTAACTGTTTTATTGGCTACACTTCCTCCTGTCATACTACCAGAACTATTTAGAATATCTCCTTGCAATGTGACAATACGAAAAGCATAATGGTTTTGTTTCGCAAGTTTTATAGCACAATCCATATTTTCTACAATGACTGTTTTCCCTAGCAAATTAGAAATAATTCCTTCATATTGTTTTTTACAACTTACTAGGCTAGATGCAACGCCAATCACTCCTTCTATTCCTTTTTGATTTAAATTTTCTAAAGGTCTTGCTTTTACACTAGTCATTGGTAGGAAAGAAGCTCTTCCTAAGTTTTTATCACGTAAGTACTGGATTAACTTTTTAGCATCTTCTTCTGTTTCTGTTACAATATTTTGAAGAGCAGCTCCTAAAGCCATTTCTATAGCAGTTTCATACTCTTTTGGCACAGAAATTAAATTGGCAAGTACACCATGCATTCCTTTTCGCAAGTTTTCTTCTTTATCGCATGCAAGCAATAAACTTTTTACACTTTTATTGTATCCTTCTTTTTCTCTCTCTGTCTCTTCTAAAAATTGTTTTCTAGACTGTTTCATTCTTATTGTATAAGATAACTGATTCATTTTTTCCTCAAAACTTTTTCTTTTTTGGATGCTTTCTTGTTGCTTGCTTGCTATTTCTTCTTGTTTTTTTATAATTTCATTTCTATCTTTCTCTATTTCATAAAATAGTCTACCTAATTCTTGTTTTTGCATACGGCTGCCATCTAACTCTGTAACAGTTCCTGCTATTTCTTGCTTTAAGGTCTTTTGTCTCTTTTGTAGAGTCTCCCACTGCATATCTTGCGCATTTATTTTTCCTGCCACCTCATATTTTTCGTTTGTATATTCCTCTATCGCTTTCTTTTTCTCTTCTATTTCTAATTCTTTATGAGATAGCTTTTGGGTTAGTTCTTTTAATTCCTCTTCTTTTTGCGTTAATTCTTCTTCGAATTTTTTTCGGTTATCTTGCAAATTTTCTTTTTTATCTTGTTTCTGTTTTTTCTCTTCTTCTAATTCTTGTATTCTTATTTCTACTTCTTTTATTTCTTCTGCAAAACGTATTCTATTTTCTTCATTGCTAGCCATTCTTTGTTTGGCTACATTTGTTTCTGAATTCATTTTTTCAATTTGATTACTACTTTCAAATTTTTCGTTTTGCATTTCTTCTATTCTTTGTGTTATCTGATTAATTTCTTCATTTAGTCTTTCTTTTAGCTTACTTGCTTCTTCTTGTTTGGTATTTTCTGCATCATATTGAGATTGCATAATATCTTCATCTTTTACAAGCGCCTCTAATTTTTCTCTGTAAGATTCTATATTATATAAAAATAGCCCCACTTCTACTGTTTTTAGTTCTTCACGTAAATCTAAAAACTTCTTCGCTTTTTCTGACTGCAATTTTAAAGGCTCTAAGCTTCCTTCAATTTCAGATAAAATATCATTAATGCGTAGTAAATTTAATTTTGTTTGTTCTAGTTTTTTCTCTGATTCTGCTTTTCTTGTTCTATATTTTACAATCCCCGCAGCCTCTTCGAATACCCTTCTTCTATCCTCTGATTTGTTACTTAAAATTTCATCAATTTTACCTTGTCCAATAATAGAATACCCATCTTTTCCAATTCCGGTATCCATAAATAATTCTAAAATATCTTTTAATCGACATGGTGCTTTATTAATAAAATACCCTGTTTCTCCACTTCTATATAGCTTTCTTGTAACCGTTACCTCATTATATTCAATAGGAAGCTTTCCATCTGTATTATCAATCACAATAGAAACTTCCGCAAACCCCAAAGATTTTCTATTTTGTGTTCCTGCAAAAATAATATCAGAAGAGCTACTGCCTCTCAAAGATTTCATACTCTGTTCTCCCAGTACCCACCTGATACTATCTGATATATTACTTTTTCCAGAACCATTTGGTCCAATTACTGCTGTAATACCTGGTCTAAACTCTAACACTGTTCTATCTGCAAAGGACTTAAATCCTTGCAATTCTAATCGCTTTAAATACATACACTTCACCTTTACTCATTTGCCTAAATTTTGTCGTTTTTTCTTGTTTAAATTATATCGATACTCTTGCTAAAAGTCAAGGTGAAGTTTTGGAGAGATATCTAAAAAAAGCAAAGCTTACCCTTGTATTTTCTTTTTAGTCGTGCTATGATAGAAAAAAACAGAAGAGGTAACTTATGAACGATAAAATTGATTTTTATAGTACTACGAACTTAAAATCTTATAACTTAGATTCCACTATGCGTTATCAATTAGCTATGCTAGAAAATTTAGATCCTTTTACTAGACGTCATAGTGAAAACGTGGCAAATTTAGTTTGTAGAATATGTGAATACTTAAAATGTAAAAAAGTATATACAGTCTATGCTACTATTTGTGGTTATCTACATGATATTGGCAAATTAAAAATTCCTTATGAAATTTTATCTAAGCCCGGTCCTTTAACTCCAGAGGAGTTTGAAATCATGAAAACACATACTACTATTGGCTATGACATGTGTATGCATGATTTAGAACTAAGGCCTTATGCAGATGGTGCTTTGTATCATCATGAAGCATTAAATGGCACAGGTTATCCTCAAGGCTTAACGAAAAAAGATATTCCTTATGTTGCACAAATTATTCGTGTAGCAGATGAATATGATGCTATCGTAACGAAAAGACAATATACCACGCACATTAATATTTCTGAAACTTTAAAAGAATTAATTAAAGATGCTAGACCTGAAGAATATTTAAAGCCAGTTGCTTTAGATATGTTAAAAGAAAATTATAAAGTAGGAAAAATTGATAGTGCAGCATTAAAAGCTTTATTCAAGGTAGTAATTGACGATATTTACTATGAAATTGCTTGTGTTATGGATTATATTAACTTTTTGAAAGAAGAAATTAAAAGATTACAAACTGTTTCTAAATATGGCGAAAAACGAGATAAAGCCAAAAAAGATGCAGAAAAAAAATACTATGAAGAAGGTATGAAAATTCTTCTAAAACAAGGGGAAACTCTCGATAATTATAAGCAAATTCTATCGGAATATATTACTGCTGTCGACACAAGAGAGCATGTCAAAAAACGTTTATATGATGAAATTAAAATTATAAAAAAATTGAGAGTGTAAAAGTTTGAACTTTAGGGACGTTCCTTAAAGTTCAAACTTTTTATCGTTATGTTGATTTATTTTTATACAATTTTCGACATTATTCTTTGAATGTCCCATTTAAGTCAGGGTTAAATGGGACATGTGCGTAAAAAATGAACTTTAAGGAACGTCCCTAAAGTTCACAAACCAAAACTAACACCTAGTGCATTATTAATTTTTTCCATTACCACTTCATCATCAATATGCCCAATTTTTTTTTTTAATCTACTTTTATCAATTGTACAAATTTGTTCTGTTAGCACAATCGAATCTGACTTTAATCCATTATTTTGTGAGCCTATTTCTATATGAGTAGGTAATTTATTTTTCCCTGTCTGAGAGGTAATTGCTGCTGCAATTACGGTTGGACTATGCTTATTTCCTATATCATTTTGTATGATAATTACTGGTCTAATTCCTCCTTGTTCTGAACCTACCACTGGACTTAAATCCGCATAGAACATATCGCCTCTTTTTATTACCATTTGTGAATCACTCCTACTATTTTTACGTATCGAAAGTGCTTTTGCTAGTTTATTTTAAACATGTGCATTTTTTAAGATATTTCTATCTTAGTATATGATATGTAAACGATAGTATTTTGGTTAATATCCTGTACAATTAATTTTGTTGGTTTCCCTGTTTTTGTGTCTATATAAAGTTTTTTGTACAAATTGTATTTATTGCCTATTTCGTTTTTTACTTCTAATACTATTTGCCCTTCTTCTATACTGCTCTTTTTATTAGTATAATTTTGATAATCAGCTGTAAAACTACCCAGCCACAAATCATTACTTACTACATACGGATAATTTTCATATAGAGTGCTTAAGTTTAATTTTTGATTTGTAAGTGTTAAATTTTGTCCATCATATTCTGTAATTATTCCGGCGATATGGCTTGGCTCTAATACCTCCTGCTTCTCTATATTGGACTTTGTATAGGTTTGTTTTATTTTATATTGATTACTGTTTTTATTGCTCTGCACTTCTACCAACATTTCTGCTGTATACTGCTCCATATTTAAAATACCTTGTATCATTTCTTCTTCCGATCGATTAGTTATAGTATTTCCATTTTCTTTTGTTTTATCACAAAATAGAAAAAAAATAAAAAAGGAAATGATGGCAATTCCTAATAAGATGATAGATAGAATTTTTATTTTTTTATGCATAGGATATTTTCCCCTCCTGTTATTTCTTATTCTATCTATATTCCTAAATTCTGAAAGTATTCAGTAAAGCTTTGTATCAATTCCTTTTTTGTTTCTATGGTATTTATTTTCTCTCTCATTTTTGCCGCTTCTGGCATATTTTTTAAGTAAGCACATAGATGTTTTCTCATTTCTTTTATTCCAACTATTTCTCCTTTTTCTTCTACCTCCCATTCGATATGTTGCAAAATCGTTTGTAATTTTTCTTTCTTACTAACAGGTGGTATTTCCTTTCCTTGTAAAAAATAAATGATTTCTTTTAATAACCATGGATTTCCTACAGCTGCTCTTCCTACCATAATGCCATCTACATTGGTTTGTTCTAGCATACTAGCAGCATCTTCTTTTGTCTGGATATCCCCATTTCCAATAACAGGAATAGAAACGCTTTCTTTTACTTTTTTTATGATTTCCCAATCTGCTTTTCCCGCATAATATTCTTCTCTTGTCCTTCCATGAATGGTAATAGCAGATACACCTGCTCTTTCTAATCTTTTAGCTGCTTCTACTGCCACAATATGTTCTCTATCCCATCCTATTCTCATTTTTACCGTAATAGGTACTTTTCCTTCTGCCGCCTGCACTGCTGTTCTTGCAATTTCTTCTGCTAATGGTAAATTTGATAATAGCTTACTTCCGTCTCCATTTTTTACAATTTTAGGAGCTGGACATCCCATATTGATATCAATCATTTTTGCCTCTTTTTCCACTAGTACTTTTACGGCATAGTTAATGGCTTCTTTATCACTTCCAAAAATTTGTACTGCCACAGACTCTTGTTCTTCCTTTCTATCCCATAGTGAAAAAGTTTTTTGATCATGATAAAAAATCCCCTTACTGCTTATCATTTCTGTACAAACTAATCCCACTCCTCCTACCTGTTTTACAATTCTGCGGAAAGGATTATCGGTTAAACCTGCCATAGGGGCTAAAATTACATTATTTTCTAATCTTACATTTCCAATAGTTAATGGTTTTAATAGCACTTTCATTTCTACCTTTCTAACTAATATAATTTCCGGTAGAGCTTCAATAAAAAAATAAGAAAATATGGAATGGAAAGTGGTTTGCATATAGAAATTCTTAAAAAGATTTTTTAGGGAATCTCACGCGGCGTCGTGAGGGCGCTGAGAAATTTTCTTTTAGAATTTCTATAAAAACCAGCTTGACCGACATATTTGAATTATTTTTTTATTGAAGCTCTACCGGAAAATAACACTCTATTCTACAAATATTGCTTTTTGTCTTCTTCCACTAATGTTTAATAATAGTGCAATTAAAATTAAGTTGGTAAGTAGAGAGCTTCCTCCATAACTTACAAATGGCAATGGAACACCAGTTATAGGAAGCAGTCCGATTGTCATTCCTATATTTTCTACCATATGAAATAAAAAAATACCTGCTATTCCCGCTGCTATATAGGAGCCTAAATCATCTTTGGCTGTTTTTGCCACATAAATGGCTTTTGTAATTAATACAACATATACAATGACAATACCCGCTGCCATTACAAATCCCATTTCTTCTCCTATAACAGAAAAGATAAAGTCTGTTGTTTTTGGATATAGGAATCCCAACTGTGTTTGGTTTCCTTTTAATAATCCCATTCCCAAGAATTGACCAGAACCAATGGCTAATTTGGACTGTATGACATTATATCCTGCTCCTCTTGGATCTAAATCTGGATTTAAAAATACATCTATTCTAGTTTTTGCATGTTCTGGTAATATGAAGAAATATAATAAAGGAGCTGCTATTACTACAATTAGTATGGCTCCAATGATATATCGTTTTTTTATTCCTGCTACGAATAACATAAATACAGTAGCCATTAAAAAAGCAAGCGCTGTTCCATAATCTGGTTGTTTAATAATTAGCAAAACTGGAACTGCTACAACCGAAAGTGCTAATAGTAACCTAGTAGGTCTACTTAGTTCGTCTTTTCCTCTTGCTTGTATTTTTGTAATAACTAACGCAAATACAATAACCGTAAAAATTTTGGCAAATTCTGATGGTTGAATAGAAAATGCACCCAAATTGAACCAGCTAGTTGCTCCATTGACGGATTCTGTAAATAAAACAGCTACCAGTAATACTAATACAATTCCATAGATAATAGGCGATATTTTTGCTATCCATTCATAGTCTATCCATATCACTATTATGACAATAGGAATACTAATTCCTAGCCACATTATCTGCCTTTTTAACTCTTCATATTCTGTATTTTGGGTTGCAGAAAATAGTGCTACTAGTCCTATACCAATTAATAAAATGGTACAAATTAGTATTCCCCATTCTATATTTTTCCAAATTTTTTTCCTCACGCTTCCTATCCTTCCTTTTCTAAAAGTACAAATTGGGTTGGAAAAGAATTGCCATTTTTCTAAGCTTCTGCCTTTTCATCATCTTTTGCTTGTAACGGTTCCTCTACTTTTTCTTCATTTTCTGTAGTTTCTTTTTCCGTTTTTTCTATGTCCTCTTCTTTATTTTCTTCTACTGGTGTATGGTCTTCTTGTGCTTCTTTAGCATTATTTTCTTTTTGCTCTAATTGTTCTGCTTTTTCAATTACTGCTTCTGCCTTTTTTACTTCCTCTTGAATTTCTTCTTTTTGCACAGTTTCTTCTTTATCTTTATTTTCTTGTTTCGGTATTGTTATTTTTCTGGACTCATCTTTAATACTAACAATAGGAATATTGGCATAAAGAGCAGGTGCACCTATTGTACCATCGCTATTCGTTTTATTAATTAGCTTAACATCAATGGCACTTTCATCTGCATCTACATATTTTTTGATTACTTCTATAATTTCTTGTCTCATTAATTCTAGGAAATCAGCAGATACATTTGCTCTATCTTGCATTAATACTAAATGTAATCTTTCTTTTGCTGTATCTTTAGAATCTGCTTCTTTTTGCTTTGTAAATTTCTTAAAAAATTTTGTGATACTCTCGAACATCCTATTTCCTCCACTTTTGATTTTTTATTTTTTAGAGAAAATTCTTTTGATTTTTGCCATAAACCCTTTTTCTCTTCCAGGAATGGTTATTTCTACATTTTCTCCTAATATTCGTCTTGCAATTTCTGTATATGCCTTCCCAGAAGGAGCCTTATGATTCGATACAACAGGTTCTCCTTTATTGGTTTGTGTAATAATATACTCATCATCTGGTACTACACCAATTAAATCTATAGACAATAAATCTACAATATCTTCTACATCCATCATTTCACCTTTTTTTACCATATTAGGACGTAAACGGTTAATAACTAATTCTGGATTTTTGATTTCAGAAGCTTCTAATAAACCAATAATTCTATCTGCATCACGAATAGCAGATATTTCTGCTGTTGTTACAACAATGGCTCTATCGGCTCCTGCTACTGCATTTTTAAAACCTTGCTCAATTCCTGCTGGGCAATCTACTAGAATATAATCAAATTCTTCTTTTAGTTTTTTGGTTAGTTCTATCATTTGTTCTTCATTTACTGCACTTTTATCTCTTGTTTGCGCTGCTGGAAGTAGGAATAATTCGTTAAAACGTTTGTCTTTTATGAGAGCTTGTCTTAATTTGCATTTTTCTTCTACTACATCTACGATGTCATAAACAATTCTGTTTTCAAGTCCCATAACAACATCTAAATTACGAAGTCCAATATCGGTATCCACTAGCACTACTTTTTTTCCTCTTAGTGCTAAAGCAGAACCTAAATTGGCTGTTGTAGTTGTTTTTCCAACGCCACCCTTTCCAGATGTTATTACTATAACCTCACCCATATTTTTTCCTCCTTGAACGGTTTGTGGTTCTTTTTGCATGTCTTTTTATTTTCTATAAAAATGCATATTTTTAATACATATATCATATACGCAAATCCAGAAAAAGTCAATGTTTCCATGTAAAAAAAAGAAATTTCATGTACTGGAATTTCTTTTTTTCTTTATATTTTATGTTGCACTTTCTATAACTTCTTCATAAACTGATTCTATATCTTCTACTGCCTCTCCATATATTTGTTGAACACGAATATCACTACGAAGTTGAGATTTTCTTAAATTCGTAATGGCCATATAAGTTCCTCCCAATATTAATACAAACATTAGCACTGTAACTACTACTAATGCTGCAATTGCTCCATTTTCTTTTCGAAAGTATTTTCCTTGTTTTCTCATTGGCTTCACCTCTACTTTATTGCTATTGTAACCTAAATTTTATCATTTTTCAATACTTTTTTTCACTATTTTGCTTTTTGTTTTAACCATATTATTCTTTCTGTCCTCAAAAGTTCCGCTACTTTTTTCCCTTCTTTTTCTCCATATTTTTCTTGCACAGTTTTACCGGTTATTGTTTGTAACATTTCTTTTCCTAAAGTATCAAATACAATATCTGTAGGAAAAGGCATTGTATCTCTTGCTTTATCACACATTACTACTATTTTCATTCCTTCCAAACCTAGTGGAGATTTTGCCACTCTTGTCATAAAATCTACCTGCTTAGCTGGTGTCATTTTTAGAAAAATTCCTCCTTTCATATGTTCTTTGGCCGCCACTTTTCCACATTTTATCCATTCTTTGGGGATTTTTAATCTTTTTCCTAAATTTTCTACCAGTGGCACACCTTTTTCGTCATGTCCATAATGATGAGGTTGCATCTCTTTTGGAGTAACACCTTTTCCTAAATCATGTACTAAACAACTAAATCTAACTTTTAAGTCGTTTGTTAGTAACGTGCTTTTATCTATCACCTGCATAGTATGTTCAAAACTATCTCCTTCTGGATGATATTCTTTAGGTTGCAGGCTACCTATTAAATCATATATTTCTTTAAAATGTATATCTAACACATTTGCTTCTTGCAATACTCGGAAAAATAAGGAAGGTTTGTTGGTCTTTAGTGCCTTTTCCAATTCATGAAACACTCTTTCTGCAGATAAAGTACATAATTCCTGTTTTAAGCTTTTCATCAATTGTAGAGTTTCTTCTTCTACTGTAAATTCCAACATTGCAGCAAATCTTGCCACTCTATAAACTCTTAAAGGATCTTCTCTAAAAGCTTTGGAAACAGCTCTAATTTTTTTATCTTGCAGATCTTTTTTTCCTCCAAAAGGATCTATCCATTCTTTGGTAAGAACTTCTTCTGCCATGGCATTTATGGTAATATCTCTTCTTGCCAAATCTTCTTCTATGCTGATGTTAGGAGATGTTTCAATACCAAATTCTTTATGTCCTTGCCCTGTTTTTTTCTCTCTTCTGGCAAAAGCTATTTCTTTCCCTTCTAAATCATACACAGCAAAGCTCTTTCCTCTCAAAATGGCTTGCGGAAAAATAGCTTCAAATTGTGCTGTTGAGATTTCTGTTACACAAAAATCCTCATCGTGGACAGACAAACCTAATAATTTATCTCTTAAAGCTCCTCCTACACGATACAATTTTCCGCCTACTTTTTGAATTTTCTCAGCGATTTCTTCTGCTTCCATACACTCTCCTTTTATGCAATTTAGGGACGTTCTTTAAATTGCAAAACATAAGTTATTTTGCACCATTCTATCTTATTTCTTGATGAATTGCAAGAAACATATTTTAATCTGTCATATTTTTCCATATTTTAACATATTTTTTCATGTTTTTACTTTGTTTTTTCTTTTCTATTCATATTTTCTTTTCCTATTGACAGCTAAAATTTTGTATAGTATATTTATTTATAATATTTACATTTATTGTAAAAGGAGGTAATATTTTCCATGAGTAAAATCTATCAAAAATATCTATCGCTAAAAAATAGTAAAGACTACACGGATAACACTTTATATTTATTCAAATCCGGTATTTTTTTTATCTTTGTTGACGAAGATGCTAAAAAAATGTCTCAAGTTTTAGGTTTAAAGCTTGGCAAACTAAATGAAGATATTGTAAAATGTGGGTTTCCTATTCGTTCTCTTGAAAAGTATATGCAACTGTTATCTTCTACTCCCTACCATGTTGAGATTGCTTCTACTGACAATCCATCTTCTTTTTCTCCTCAATCTTATTTGCAGAATGAATCCATACAGCAAATTGTTCATAAAATTCTCCAAACGAATATTGACACTTTATCCATTAGTGAATCTTATGATTTTCTATATGAAATTCAAAATAAATTTAATGAAGTAGTAAGAGGTAATAAAAATTGAATTATTCTAATAATAAAGAACAAGGTTCTCATTTAATTATTTATCAAAAATACTTAGAGCTAATTTATTATACCAACGATTTAGTAAGAAAATATCCCAAATCAGAAACTTTTGCTTTAGTAAAGGAATTAAAAACTGCTCTATATGCTGGTTTTAATATGTTAATGCATGCTATTAAAGTTTACAGGGCATCGGAAAAATTGCACTATTTAAGTGAATTAGACATTCAGTTAGATTTATTAAAAGTGTACGTTCGCCTATCCTATAAATATCATTACATCTCTATGCAAAACTATACTGCTTGGACCACCATTTTAACCAACATTTGTAACATGTTAGGAGGTTGGATACAATCATGCCAAAAACGATAAAAAACTGCTTTCGCAAAAATTTAACCTTTGATAAGCTTATGGCTGCTCATCAAAGGGCTCGTAATAATAAAACTTATAAAAGTGAACTCATTCGTTTTGAAATTAACTTAGAAAATAATATTATGAATTTATTGAACCGTATTAAAAATCATACTTATCATTTAGGTAATTATTATAGTTTTGTTATTTATGAGCCTAAAAAAAGAGAAATTAAAGCACTTCCTTATCAGGACCGTATTGTGCACCAATGGTATGTGGAAGAATTTATTAAACCCTATATTATTCCTAAGTTTATTGATACTACCTATGCTTGTTTGCCAGAAAAAGGTACGCATAAAGCAGTAGAGCAAGTGCAAAAATATATGCGTATTGCTCAAAGAAACTGGGGTAATTTTTGGATTTTAAAATGTGATATTCACAAGTTCTTTTATAGTATTGACCCTCACATTTTATTTGATATTCTGCAAAAACAAATGTCTGATAAAGAGTTAATTGATTTTACCAAACTCCTTATTTTTGATAAACGTCTGCCTCACGAAAAGGTGGGAATTCCTATTGGTAATTATACTAGCCAATTTTTTGCTAATATCTATTTAAATGAATTAGACCAATATGTAAAAAGAACACTGCACTTACCTTATTATGTTCGCTATATGGATGATTTTATTCTCTTATTAAAAAATAAACAAGAATGTATCGAATATCTGCAAAAAATTGCTCTTTTTTTATATGAGCATTTACATTTATTTTTAAACGAAAAATCTCGTTATTATCCAGCTAAAATGGGCGTTAATTTTTGTGGCTATCGTACTTTTTGTACGCACCGTCTTTTGCGTACTTCTTGTAAAAAAAAGATTAAAAAGCAAGTGAAAATTTGGAACCAGCTATATGCCAAAAATGAGCTAGATGTTTATATTGCTAACCAAAGTTTACAATCTTGGGTTGGTCATTCATCTCACTGTGATAGCCATTTGTTACAAGAAAAAATTTTTTCTTCTTGTGATTTTTTATATAATGCTCAGACCCCTATGCATGTTGAAAAACAGTTAATAGAAGATAGCCAAAATTTTGCACTTGATCCAACGGATTTATTTTATAAGCCTTTAGAAGGAAAATAGGATTTTTTTCTTATATGACTAAAGCAAAATTTTTATAATTTGATGTAAAAAGAGATACTCTTTGTTGTAAAGGAGTATCTCTTCTTATGGTTTATAGTTTCGGACGTTCATCATTTTACTACTAGAACAAAACTACTATTTATGTGTTTATGTAATAAGAACTTATGCTTATTACAAAGGAATTAAACTTCTTTGATACAAATCTAGTTGTTTTCTCTTTTCTTTATCTTACTTAAGAAGATAAATGTGTTGCCATCCTCTCGGCATTCTCCTTAAAGAAATACCCATCTGAGATAGAAACCTTCATGTTTCTTTGTGTATCGAAGTGCTACGACACGACCACGACCGCACGGAAACCATTGTTATAATTGCTATTCCCATTATTACGATTGAAATAGAACAGACCAGCACTCGTGCCATTATTGTAATTGCCTCCACGGATACTGAACGGATTGTTAAGCCCAGGGAAGTTAGAGCCGTAATAGTTTAATCCCTCATGTAATTTATAGTATAGACAAAAGTCTATTTACATGCTATAATTTTTTTGGGGTGCTAACGCACCCTTTTTGTTTCATTATTTTTATTTCTGCCCGTATTTTACTTTTTCCCCATTATAACATATGTACTGATAAAAGGGAAGAGGGTACAAGGAATTTTCAAAGTGCTACGACACGACCACGACCGCACGGAAACCATTGTAATAATTGCTATCCCCATCATTACGAGCGAAATAGAACAGACCAGCACTCGTGCCATCATCGTAATTGCCTCCACGGACACTGAACGGACCGTTAAGCCCAGGGAAGTTAGAGCCGTCGCTATACCATGATGTACTACCGGTTCCAGCCGTAGATGTCTCACGGATGGCATCACCATAGATTAAAGTGTTTGCTAACCAGTTATTTGTACTTGCTTTATTTAAATTTGTACTATCATTAGCAACATCTGTAATTCCTGGTTTATCTGTTTCACTATTATGTAGATATACAGTAGTATATTTTGTACTGATTGTTCTTAAAGTACTTCCATCATAAGCAATACTTCTTCCATTTCCTAAACTTCCATTTTCATTTGCCACATATCCTGTGGTTCTTTCCCAAGCGCCACCACTTAAATCATAAATTCCATAAATCGTTCCTGTACAACTTGCTGTGGTTCCCGTTAATTGATCCCACGTATAAACACCTCCATTTGCAGTGTTTCCGGTTGTTCCTGTTCCATCACTTCCCATAATTGTTTCTATGGTTGTGATTCTTTGTCCGGATGTAGTACTGTTGCTCGTACAGCCTGTTACCGCATATACACTCTCGGTAGAGTTATTTAAGTTTATATTATTTACTGTTATATCGGTTGCTCCTAATCCATATTGGCTTTTGGATAGATATGCTACTGCTCCCCATTCACTATTTTTCATTAAATGGCTATCTGCTGCTCCATTAAATCCATAGGGATTTCCACTAGCATTTAATGCTTTTGCGATATTATAAGCATCATTATGATTAATATAATTCATAGTATAAGTTACTGGTTGAAATACAGGATATTTTATGGATGTCGTTGTACTGTATGTTTTATCTAACCAGTTTCTTGGAGTCTCGCTACTTCCACCATTTTCTGTAGTTTTTCCTGACTCTACATTTGGTACCCATACACTTGTATGTGTATAATTTACACTACTTGCTACTACTTCTGCATCGTTGTTTCCACTGGCATATCCTGCTTCGAATTTTGCTACCCATATTCCTGTTATTTCTTTATCCCAGCCTCCATTTCTATAGTTGATAGCAGTTTCATCTGTAAAGGCTGGATGTACAGTATAACCTGTTGTAGTATCCACTAGCTCATCTTCGCTTGTGCAACGTTTTGCTGTTTGCAATACACCATTTTCGTCATAATATTGGTCTGTAGTTTCTACTAAAAATACAACATCAAAAGTTTTGGTACTACTATTTACTCTATATGCAAATCTTGGTATCCATACCCACATACTTCCATCTTCCGTTTGTGCGTTTGCCCATTTCTTTTCATCGTAACTATACCAATCTGCATCTTCACTTGTTGTTTTTACTACAGTTCCTTTTTCTGTACTGCTTGGTTCTGTGAATTTAATTGGTGTCATTCCAGCAGTTAATCTTGGGGCATTTACCTTTTTCTCTGTGTTGTATCCTCCTCCTGCCTCTTGTTCTAATATTCCTACCAATTCTGACAGTTGCTTTTCTTCTTCTGTTTGTGCTAATTCTGTGTTTTCTTTTGCTTTCTGTGCCATTGTAATAATACCATTATCACCCATGACTAGATTAATACTAACACCTGCCAATATGATTAGTACGATAATAGTAACCACTAAAGCAATAAGCGTAATTCCTTTTGTGTTTTTCCATACTTTCATTTGTTTTTCTCCTCCCTTTGTTTTTCTTTTTTCACTTTTAGATAAATTTTACCTATCATAGCGAAAAGTATGTGTGAATATTATTCACGCTTTTATTGAATTATATATTAAACCATTTATTTTTTCAAGTGTTTTTGTGTGAATATTATTCACTTTTTTGTGTCTTTTTGTAATGATATAGTATTTTATATTGAAATATAGGGCTTTGTGGAAATATTTGACATTAAAAATTTTTTCATTTTGTTCATTTCAGATTATCTTTCCTTTTGAGAATGGGAAAGCTATGTGTAAATAAAAAATTAATAATAAGTAGGTGATTCATTTGTTAATTACTAGTCCAGATTTATTAAAAGTTGTAGGAAAAAAAATAAAAAAAGCTAGAATAAAAAAAGGCTACACTCAAGAGTATGTAGCCGAACATATTAATATTTCAACGGATTTGTTGCGTAATATAGAAAATAGTAGAAATGTTGGTAGTCTTTCTACTTTATTAAACCTTTGTAATATTTTAGATATTACTCCTAATTATTTGTTTTATGAATTAATGGAGAAGAAAGAAAACAGCATTGATACAACTTTATATCAATATTTTCAAACTTTTTCTAAATCGGATAAGGAAACGTTTAAAAATATTATTGTTCATATTGATAAAAATTATTAAGCTTTTTTATAAAAAACCTTTCTTATGCACTTTAGGGATATTCCTTAAAGTGCATTGTTAATGACCCCCTTTATATTCTGTATGACATAAAGGGGGTTCTAACTTTTTTCCACAGTTAACTTGACAAGGTCGTTTGTTTTGCATTGTTACGTAGACCTTTTCAAAGTGCTACGGCACGACCACGACCGCACGGAAGCCACTGTAGTAATGGCTACGCCCATTATGACGACCGAAATAGAACAGACCAGCACTCGTGTCATAAAAGTAATGGCCTCCACGGACGCTGAACGGATAGTAAAGCCCAGGGGAGTTAGAGCCGTCGTTATACCATGAATAGCTACCGGTTCCCTGTGTAGATGTCTCTCGGATGGCATCGCCATAGATTAACGTATTTGCTATCCAGTTATTGTTACTTGCTGCATTTAAGTTTGTTTCTGTATCTGATATACTTGTACTATCGTATGTGCTATTATGTGGATATACCGTTGTATATTTGGTACTAATTGTTTTTAATGTATCTCCTTCATAAGCAATAGAAGAACCATAACTTTTTAATTGTCCTTTTCCATTTGCTACATAGCCTGTGGTTCTTTCCCATAATCCTCCACTTAAATCATAGATTCCATAAATAGTTCCTGTACTACTTGCACTAGTTCCTCCTTGTTGATCCCAGGTATATACTCCATCTTGTGCTGTGTTCCCTGTGGTTGCATTAATACTTGCTATGGTTGTTTGCTTTTCTCCTGAACTTGTACTTCCTGTGGTACAACCTGTTACACCATATACACTATCTACCTCATGTTTGCTTGCTGTCTCTGTTCTTTGTTGTCCTCCACTATTTAAGGTTATATTATTTACCGTGATATCCGTTGTTCCTAATCCATATTCACTTTTTGAAAGATAGGCTACTGCTCCCCATTCACTATTTTTCATTAAATGGCTATCTGCTGCTCCTGTAAACCCATAGGGATTTCCACTCTCTCTTAATGCTTTTGCTATATTATAGGCATCGTTATGATTAATATAATTCATACTGTAGGTTGTTCCTTGGAATACCGGATATTTAATAGCTGTTGTTGTACTTCCATAGATTCCATCTAACCAGTTTCTGGCATCTCCACTTCCGTCTCCTGTTGTTGTATTTCCATGTAATTCTATACTTCTAACCCATGAAGTATTTTCAGTATAATTCACACTACTTGCTACCGCTGTTGCTGTATTATTGCCTCCTGCATATCCTGCTTCAAATTTTGCTACCCAAATTCCTGTTATTTCTTTATCCCATCCACCATTTCTGTAATTAATGGCTGTTTCGTCTGTAAAGGCTGGGTGTACGGTAAATCCTGTTGTAGTATCCACTAGCTGGTCTTCGCTTGTGCAACGTTTGGCTGTTTGCAATACACCGTTTTCGTCATAATATTGGTCTGTAGTTCCTACTAAAAATACTACATCAAAAGTTTGGTACTACTATTTACTCTATACGCAAATCTTGGTATCCATACCCACATACTTCCATCTTCGGTTTGAGCATTTGCCCAATTTTTTGCTTCATAATCGTACCAATCTGCATCTTCACTTGTTGTTTCTACTACAGTTCCTTTTTCTGTACTACTTGGCTCTGTAAATTTAATTGGCGTCATTCCACTAGCAAGTCTTGGAGCATTTACTCCTTTTTCTTCATTGTACACATTGCCCAATGCCTCTTGTATAGCTGTTTCTAAGCTAGACAATCCTGCCTCTTCGTCCCTTTTTGCTTGCTCTGTTTCTTGCGCTGCTCTTTGTGCCTGCGTAATAATTCCATTTTCTCCTACTAGCATAGCTATGGAAACTCCGGCTAAAATGATTAAGACTATGATCGTTACGACAAGTGCCACTAGAGTAATACCTTTTTGGTCTTTTCTTTTACTTTTCGTCATGTTTTTTCCTCCTCTTTTTTCTTATGTTTCCCTTTTTTGTTTTCACTTATTCATTTTTTATTTATGTCAATAAGTTATTACAATTATATTTTATATCTTACCATATTTTTAAATATTGTACAGTGAATATGATTCACGCTTTTTCACTTTGCTGTTAAAGTTTTTCACAGAAACAAAAATAGTAAGGTTCATATATTCCTTACTATTTTAACTTTTATCTTATTACTTCCATTTTGCATTCTTTTCCTTTAAAGGCAAATACCATTTTTGTAATATTGGTAAATCCTCTTTCTCTTAAGTTACTTTCATAATCCCTTTCTTCTATTTGTTTTTTCGCATTAGCAATTACTTCTTCTATCGTTTTTTCTTCTAAATCATCTGCCACTTTAAATTCTATAATAAAACTATTTTTGTTTTTATCTTGTGGCTCTAACATAATATCATATCTACCAAATCCGGATTCTCTATTAGAATTCACATAATAGCTATCTCTAAGCCCTACTAACATTCCTAGTACAAAGGCATGATAAAAGTTTTCTGCTGTATTTTCTCCTACATCCATATAGCTAAACATTTCTTTTACCAATACTCTAAACTTTTTCTCAAATTCGGATAGGTTTAAGCTTACTAAATCTTTTAGTATACTCCTTAAATCATTGCCCGGTACTTTATCCGCAAACCAATTTCTTACAATATCATAAAATAGGGTTTTAATCTCATAATTTGGTATTTGCACTTTGTAAATCCCTTCTGCCAAATTTACTACTTCTGCTACTTTTAAATAACCTGTTCCTAACATTAAGCCCCATATGTTATCTTCTTTATCTTCTATTCCTACAATGACAGTTTCTAAATTAATAGGTACTTCTATAGTCTCTCCTTTTAATAATCTCTCTATTTTTTCTTTTACAGTCATAGATTTTTTTAGTGTTAGCTTGATTAAATCATTGGAACTAGTATTTACCCAGTATGGTACTAATTCTTTTTTGCTTAAATAGTTTAAAATACTCCATGGATTATAGATGCCTTCTACCTCACCTATACGATAACCATCATACCATTTTTTTATTTCTTCTTTTTCCTCTTTTACTCCAAAATCTTGTATCACTTTACCCATTTCCTCACTAGTAATTCCAAAATCTTCTGCGAATTCATTATTTAATACGGTATATACATCAAAATTATTCGCTCCACTAAAAATACTTTCTTTTGCTACTCTACTTACTCCTGTAAGTACCGTTTTTTCCAAGTAAGAATTATCTTTAAAGGTAGTTCCATAAAAAGTTTTTAGAAATTTTACTGCTTCTTCATAATATCCCTCTACATAAGCTGTTTGTAATGGTACATCATATTCGTCTATAAACAGCATAACCGGTTTATTGTAATAATGATACAATAACTTAGATAATGTTTTTACACTATTTAATAATTCCATTTCGTTTACATTAGCAGCAAGCATTCTGTTGAAAGTATTTCTATCTCCTTCTGGTATATCTCCTTCTAACAGATATCTTTTCTCAAAATATACTTCCATCATAGCTGTTTTTAGTTGCATTAACATATATTCATATTTTGTTACATTCAAATCCTTCATAGTTAAGTAGATACATGGATATGCTCCCAATTTAGAAGTATATTTTTCCCCCTGCTCCATAATTTTTAAACCTTCAAATAACTCTTTTGCATCTTTTACATCGCAATCGAAGAAATATCTTAACATACTCATATTGAGTGTTTTTCCAAATCTTCTTGGACGTGTAACTAATACTACTCTACTTTGATTGTCTATGATGTTTTTAATGTACATGGTTTTATCTATAAAATAATTTTTTCTTAGCCTTAAGCCTTTAAAATTACTTTCTCCTATTCCTATACCTGTCCATTCTTGCATAGGATTTCCCTCCTCTTATTTTGGATTCTTCTTTGTTTATTTTACTATAGAAATAGGTGGAAAGCAAGATTTATTTTTGGACTTTTCTATTGCTACGACACGACCACGACCGCACGGAAACCAATCATTTTTTGCAATTTAAGGAACGTCCCTAAATTGCAAAAAAAATGAACTTTAAGGAATGTCCCTAAAGTTCATCTTAATTTATTCAGATTAATTATCCTTCAATATCAGCAACTACACCTGAACCAACTGTACGTCCACCTTCACGGATAGCGAATCTTAATCCTTTTTCGATAGCGATTGGAGTAATTAATTCAACTTCCATGTCTACGTTATCACCAGGCATAACCATTTCTGTTCCTGCTGGTAATTTGATAACACCTGTAACGTCTGTTGTTCTGAAATAGAATTGTGGTCTATATCCATCGAAGAATGGTGTATGACGTCCACCTTCTTCTTTTGTTAGAACGTATACTTGTGCTTTGAATTTTGTATGTGGATGTATTGTTCCTGGTTTTGCAAGTACTTGACCTCTTTCGATGTCTTTTCTATCAATACCTCTTAATAATACACCAATGTTGTCTCCAGCTTCTGCTTTGTCTAGTAATTTTCTAAACATTTCAACACCTGTTACAACACTCTTATTAATTGGTTTAATACCAACGATTTCAACTTCGTCTTGTAGTTTAACTTCTCCTCTTTCTACTCTACCTGTAGCAACTGTTCCACGTCCAGTAATTGTAAATACGTCTTCTACTGGCATTAAGAATGGTTGATCTACTGGTCTATCAGGAGTTGGGATATAGCTGTCTACTGCATCCATTAATTCTTTCATGCATTGATATTCTGGTGCATTTGGATCTGTAGATGTAGACTCTAATACTTTTAGAGAAGAACCTTTTACTACTGGAACTTCGTCTCCTGGGAAACCATATTCTGTTAATAGGTCTCTAACTTCCATTTCAACTAATTCTAGTAATTCTGGATCGTCTACCATATCACATTTATTTAGGTATACAACGATGTATTTAACACCAACTTGTCTTGCAAGTAAGATATGCTCTCTTGTTTGAGGCATTGGTCCATCTGCTGCAGAAACAACTAAGATTGCACCATCCATTTGTGCTGCACCTGTAATCATGTTCTTTACATAGTCTGCGTGACCTGGGCAGTCTACGTGTGCATAGTGTCTCTTTTCTGTTTCATACTCTACGTGAGCTGTGTTAATTGTAATTCCTCTTGCTTTTTCTTCTGGAGCACCGTCGATTTGATCGTATGCTTCATATTTTGCTTGTCCTAATAAACTTAAATATTTTGTAATAGCAGCTGTTGTTGTTGTTTTACCATGGTCAACATGTCCGATTGTACCAATGTTAACGTGTGGTTTCGTTCTTTCAAATTTCTCCTTTGCCATTTGAAAATTCCTCCTTTATTTTAATTTCTCTTTTATTTTTAAAATTAATAACTAATTTTATGCACTTGCATTTTATACCATTTTTCAGAAAAATGCAAGTACTTTTCTTATTTTCGTTAATTTTGCATTGTTTTGCTATTTTAAAACTTTATTTTAGATAATAAATAATTTATTATCTATCCATTATTTATTATCTATTGTTCTTGTTTTTTTGCTCTAGAAGCAACAATTTGGTCTAATACAGATTTTGGCACTTCTTCGTAATGAGAAGGTTCCATGCTATAAGTTCCTCTACCTTGTGTTTTAGAACGTAAGTCTGTTGCATAACCAAACATTTCAGATAATGGAATAAATCCACGAATAATTTGGCTACCACTTCTTGCTTCCATTCCTTCCATTCTTCCACGTCTTGAGTTAATATCTCCTATAACATCTCCCATGTATTCTTCTGGAACGGTTACTTCTACTTTCATAATTGGCTCTAATAATACAGATTTTGCTTGTTTACATCCTTCTTTGAATGCCATAGAACCTGCAATTTTGAACGCCATTTCTGAAGAGTCAACTTCATGGTAAGATCCATCTACTAAGGTTGCTTTAAAGTCGATTACTGGATATCCTGCAAGAACACCGCTTTCAGCAGCTTCTCTTACACCATCTTCAATTGGTTTGATATATTCTTTTGGAACAACACCACCAACGATTTTGCTCTCAAATTCTATACCTTTCCCTGGCTCTAATGGTTCCATTTCTAACCAAACATCACCATATTGTCCACGTCCACCAGATTGACGAATGAATTTTCCTTGAACTTTAAC
>CALXBX010000013.1 GCA_944386655.1 uncultured Clostridia bacterium
AAGAGTTATTGGATAAAAGAAAAGCTAGAAGGGATTGTGAAGAATGAATGAAAATAGGCTTAGCGTTATCAGGTGGAGGAATTAGAGGAATTGCACATGCAGGAGTTTTAAAAGCGTTAGAAGATAATCAGATTACAATAGATATCATAGGTGGAACAAGTGCTGGTAGTATGATAGCCTCTTTATATGCTATGGGGTATAAGCCAGAAGAAATCTTTCATCTTTTTAAAAAGCATGCTAAAAAAGTAATAGGAATGAATAGTATGCCTCTATTATCCGGAATTCAAAATGTAATGAAAATGGGGAGAAAAAAGGCTATGACAGGGCTAAAAAGTGGAGAAGCCATAGAAGAAATATACGATGAAATGGCACAGCAAAAACAGGTAAAAGTATTAAAAGATATAAAAATGCCAATCGTCATTCCAACAGTAGATATTACAGAATCAAAAGAATATGTATTTACCAATCAAATGCCAAAAGAAAAGGTAGATAACTCACAATACATTTTAGATAGCACCGTGGGAAAGGCCATACGTGCAAGTAGTAGCTTCCCAGCAGTATTTAGTCCTTGCAGAATAAAAACACACGCCTTTATGGATGGAGGAGCTTTAGATAATGTTCCTGTTTTAGAAGTAAAAAAACAAGGAGCCGATAAAGTAATTGCTGTAAAATTTGATGCAGACCACATAGACGAAACTAGTAATTTAATGGATATTGTTATGAAAACCATTGATATTATGGGCAATAAAATAGCAGAAGAAAGCTTAGAAATGAGTGACATAGTATTGAATGTAGCAACAGATAAAGTAGGACTTTTAGATATAGAAAAATTAGATAGTTGCTACCAATATGGCTATGACTGTGTAATGCAAAACATAGATAAAATTTTGAACATTAGGGACCTTCCTTAAAGTTCAAAAGTGACAGAAAAAGTTGCAAAGAAAGATAAATTGTGATACAATGGTTAACGTAACGTAAAAATACAAAAGTAAAGGAGAAGCAAAAAAATGAACAGAAATCGGAAAAGTCAAATGGATGCTAGCTATATCCTGAGGGAGGGAAAGTATGCGATAAGACCGGCTATAACAGCCGATGCTGCAAGGTATATTGACAGATTTCATTTGCCAATCAGCAAAGAGCTGAGAGATGCTATTGTTGATGAGAGAAGAGAAATCAAACAATTTCAGAAATCTCTTACAGACTTCTGTTTTGCCATCGTAGAGGAGATAAACGGAAACGATGTGGTTATTGGTTTGATAGAGACCAAGGCAAAGAGAGGAACATACGGCTGCGAGGCCTATGTAGAGTTCTTCTTCCCTTCCAAACAGGATAAAGCAAAGAGGGGAGAAATCGAGGAGATGTTTATTCATCTCTTAAAAGAGGTGCAACTATATGATAAAGTCTATATTTATACAACTGACATTAGTGATCCACTCTTGATAAAAGAGGTTCAAATTGCTTAAGGGGAAGAGGGCCAATTGGCCCTCTTTTCTGTGAAAGAGAGAAATGAAAATAATAGAGAATAATTATAAAAAATAAGTACTAAAAAGTTATGGAATACTAATAATTTCCCATTAAATTGGTAAAAACTAGTTGAAAAAGAAGCAAGAAAATGATATAATGTTTACGTAACATTAAGTTGGGTTTACAATAAGGAAGGAGAATATACCATGTACGGTATAAAAACAAATGAAAGGAACCCTCTTCGGATTCGCCAAATGAAAAATAGAGATCTCCGAATGTTAAAGGAGGTCTACTATGGACTAAAGGAAACCGAAAAAGAAGAAATAAGAGAAAAATGGAAGAAGGTACTGGACAACTGGGTAGAAGACCAATCTACCTTTTATTTCTTTACCGTCTTAAAGGCTGACAAAGTGATAGGGCTAATTGTCACAAGAGCTTTGGAGGATTCGCCTGCGGATATGGTAACAATTATCCGATTGCAGAAGGGATACAGAGATATTCGACCGAAAACAGAAAAACTTTTCATTGAAATGTGCCGGAATTTTGGAATTTATGATTCCATGTACCTTGTTCCGAGAAAGGAAAAAGTGACATTGGAAGGAATTCCGGATTTCCCGTATCCCATTTTGAAGCCGACTTTGGAGAATGTAGAAAGGTTCCAGAAGTTTGAAATAGTAGCGAGGAGGGAAGAGGGATAATTCCAAATCCCTCCTCCTACTTTATAAAAGCGGAAGGAATTCTAAAAAATTCCTTGTGAAAAGAGGAAAATTATGGTATGATAGGCAAAGTAAGAAAAAGGAGAGAAGATATATGTGGGAAGTGATAGAAGATGCCATAATAGATAGTATAAAACTATTACCGTTTTTATTCATTACGTATCTTATTATGGAATATATAGAGCATAAAACAAGCGATAAGGTAAAAAAGGCAGTACAGAAATCAGGAAAATTTGGACCTTTGATAGGAGGAATTTTAGGAATTTTTCCACAGTGTGGTTTTTCTGCAGCAGCTGCAAGCCTTTATGCAGGAAGAATTATTTCTTTAGGCACATTAGTAGCTATCTTTTTGGCTACTTCGGACGAAATGCTTCCAGTGTTAATTTCAGAAGCAGCACCAATTTCGCTAATAATGCAAATATTAGCTATTAAATTGATTGCGGGTATTGTAATTGGATTTATTATTGATTTTGTAGTAAGGGGAGTCAAAAAAAGAAAAGGTCAAAATACATTAGAGGAAAAGGTAGAAGAAGAAATTGGACATATCTGTGAACATGAGCATTGTCATTGCGAAGAAGAAGGAATTTTTAAGTCAGCACTAAAACACACATTACATATATTTGTATTTATTTTTATTGTTACACTAGTGATAAATACAATTATTCATTTTATAGGAGAAGAAAATTTATCTCATCTTATCCTAAATGTGCCAGTATTAGGACCAATGATAGCAGGAGTAGTAGGATTAATTCCAAACTGTGCAGGTTCTGTTATTTTAACACAACTATTTTTAGAAGGCGTTATTACATTTGGTTCTATGATGGGAGGACTTTTAGTAGGTTCTGGTATTGGAATTTTGATTTTATATAGAACAAATAAAAATATAAAAGAAAATATAGCAATTACAGCTCTATTGTATGGAATTGGTACAGTATTAGGTATTTTAATAGACATTATAGGTTTTCCAATTTAATGCAAATTATAAGAGAAGAAAAGAAATTAAGCAAAAATGGTGGTAAAACAACTTTACCGCTATTTTTTTTGACAATTTGAAGGTTGAAGAAATAGAAAAATGAATATACCATATAAGTAAAAGAATAATAGAAAATTAAATAATGGGTTTATTAAATCCTACTGATGTAATTTTAAAAAAGAAGAATATTTTTAAGTAAAAAGATAAAAATAAGGATAAATAGAAAGAGGGGGAAAACATGGAAAAACAAGAAAGTATTTTTGAAAATGAGAATTACCGTTATATTAGTAATTTTGTGGAAGAAAATATAGGAGTATTAAAAAACAATCAAGATTATCAGGAAAAATACAAACGTTTAACAGATGCAATGGAGGGATTAGATAGCACATTAACAGATAGGCAAAAAGAGCAATTTCACGAAATTGTACAACTATTTTATCAAACAGAAGAATATTATTTTGCACTTAGCTATTCGTTAGGGGTAAAATATGGGGAAGATTTAAAACAAATATAAAAAATAAAAAGTACAAGAAAATTGCTATAAAAATAAATAGATTAGCAATTTTCTGTACTATTTTGATGGATAATCATCTGAAAGAAAAAGGACAATACTATTTAGATAGGAAGTAATCTATAAGAGTTAGAATAGTATCCTTGTCTCTTTTACTCAATTGTTTAAATTTTTCATCATAAATAGAAATTTCATTTCTAGTATTTTCACTTAATAAATCATATAAAATAATATCTGTAGTAATATGATAGGCATCACATAATTTTAATAAGGTATCAATACTACCTTTTGATAAGCCTCTTTCTATTTGACTAATGTGTCTAGGTTCTAAGCCGGTTAGTTCTGCTACTTGATTTTGTGTTAAATTATTTTTTTGTCTATAATGTTGGAACGTTTTTCCAATATGTTCGCTAATATTTACTTTTTCCATACATTTTCCACCTTTTTTATATATAATATAGTATTTTATATTGTTTTTGGGAATGATTTTATTTTTGATAAAAAACTATTTTAAAACGATAAAATGCGCATAAAAAATTCTATAATGATTCAAATTAAAAGTTATGGAAACAAGTAACCAGTAGAAAAGGAAAAATATAAAACAAGAAAAAGCAAAAAAGGATATAATCCTCCTCGTAAGAATAAAAACGAGGAGGATAAATTAATGAAAAAACAAAAGAGTAAGCAAAAACGGAATTACACTAATAGCATTAGTAGTAACTATCATCGTGCTAATTATTCTAGCTGGGGTTAGTATCAACATGATAGTAGGAGAAAATGGAATTATTACACAAGCACAGACGGTAAAAAAAGAGAATGGAAGGGCAGAAATTATTGAAAAAATACAGTTAGAAATAGCAGATAAACAAGCAGAAAATTTAGGAACAATCAATAAAGACGAGTTTTATGAGATATTAGGAAAATATGGAACAGTTTCAGCTGATGAAACTATTTTAACTACATATGAAGGCAATCATAAAATAGTAATTGCTGATATTTATAGTGGAACATTAGCTGATGTAGAAAGAAAAAGTAACAATTTAGTAGATTTATCAACACTAAAGTATGGGATAGCAACATATGCTGGGAATGAATCTAGTAATGAGCAATATATATCGACAGATAAAATTGAAATAGAGGGAAGTACCAGTTATATAAGCAATAGAAGAATTCAAACTATAAATTATTATGACGAGAATGGAACATATATATCTATGGATAACGGAGGCGCTTATAATGAAATAAATCAAGGATTTACAACACCAAAAGATTCTAAATATATGGTCATATCTTTTAGAAATGCCAATTATCCAACCATAACAAATGAAAAAAATATGGAAAGTGTTTGGTTGGGAAAAAGAGAGATTAATAATATGGTATATGAACCATATGGAATAGTTAACTATGAAAGTGGAATTCCCAATAAATTGAATAAAGATAGAATTTTTTATGATACAGTATTAAATTCAAACTCGACTTTTCAATATGCAATTGAAGCTCATGGAACGGTTAGAAATCTAGCATTTATAGAACCATTACCTAATATACCATTTTATATCAATGGTTTGGAAGGACTAAAATTAACAATGTTAGATGAAAATTTACAAGAGATTCATCTAATGTCATCAGATGAGTATGATAATAGCTATATTGTTTTTGATACCAATAAATATCCAAATGCGAAGTATTTGAAGGTTACAGGTTTAATAGCAGATAAAGAAATGATACAAATGGAATATTATTATCCAACTACAGGAGAAAATGTATTAGATAATAAAATTGTAGTAGGTTATGGAGATAGCTTAACTCAAGGAAGTTCCACAAGTAAAACAACTTGGTTAGGAAAAGTAGCTCAATATTATAATATACAACAAGTAAATAGAGGAATAGGTGGAACAACAGTAACAGCAGATACAAGAACAGCATGGGTAACACCAGAAGGAGAACTACTTGCAACTGAAATAGCAGGAGATTCAGAACCAACAGAAGAACATATAACAATTAATTCAAGTATGAGTCATGATGAAAGAATTGCAACAATACCAGAAAATGCAGATATAGTATTGTTCTTTGGTGGTACGAATGGGATGGATGAAGAAAGTTATAGAATAACATTGGATAAAATAAAGACAAGAGCACCAAATGCTAAAATAATTTGTATGAATATAACCTATAGACAAACAGAAGATGAAGAGGAAAGTATAGCTACTGATTATGAAAACAGAAGAAATATAATAACACAAATAGCTAATGAATATGGATACCCAGTAATACAATTAAAAGAATTAATGGAAGTAAATAGTTCTAATGCAAGCCAATATATGTCGGATAAGGTACATTTTAATGATGCAGGAAAAACAAAAATTGCAATTGCCGTAATCAATGAACTAAAACAATGTATAGAAGAAGGGTATATACAATAAAAATAAGATTTAAAATTATATGTCCCCAAAATGTCAGGAATAAATGGGACACCTATAAAATAATGCCTGAAAATTATGGAAATAAGTAACCACTAGAAAAGGAAAAATATAAAACAAGAAAAAGCAAAAAAGGATATAATCCTCCTAGTATAATAATGTTAGGTTAAGAAATTTAACTTAACATTATTTATTTTTTTCTATGAGTTTTTTCATAACTCATAATCTTTAATATAAGACCAATTTATGGTAAAATTATTGTAATTG
>CALXBX010000014.1 GCA_944386655.1 uncultured Clostridia bacterium
TTAAATTTATTTACAAGTAAAACAGAGGATTTCTTTAGACAACAATTAGAAATATATTATGAATAACTTTTATTATATATTATAATATTTGCAAGATAGCATTTACTATCTTGCTTTATTTAGGAGGTTTATTTATATGAAAAATATATTATTTATGCCTAACGAAACTTTTATTAATATTTTTAGCATTCCTTTTATTTTTATTGATGTATTGTTAGGTATCCTACTTTTTACTACTTTATTAAAAATTTCTCACACCAAATTTCAATTATTAGTAGCTACAATATTAATGTCTGTAGTAACCATTTTTAATAGATTTTTTACCTCTTCCACTTTATCTGTAATTATAAATATGCTTATTTTTCCCATTTGCATTTTTGCTGTATTTAGAACAAATTTTCTTCAGACTATCCTGTGTACCATTATACCATACTGTTTCACTATCATTTTAGAAATCTTTTTTGAAAAAGTTTTCTACGTCTTTACGCAATTACCAGCTAATTTATTACTCACCATTCCAATTTATAGATTTTCTATTGTTAGTGTAGTATATTTATGTATGTATTTGTTATATCGCTGCTTTAAAAAATTTCATTTTTCACTTAATATTTTAACTGAAATGAATAAAAAAAATAGAAATTTAATTATTGCTAATCTTATTTTAGGACTATTGGTTATCTTTTGCCAATTTTATTTATTAAATTATTATAGTGATAATTTTCCTTTAATTACTTGTTTAATTAATATTTTATGTTTATTAGCTTACTTTGTTATCAGTTTTGTTAGTTTTATTAATATTAGCAAATTAGAAACTACTTCTATGAGTTTAGAAGAAAGTCAATTGTCCTATAAAACTTTAGAATTATTGTATGATAACATGAGAACTTTTAAACACGATTTTGGTAATATTTTAGACGGATTTGCATCTTATATTGAATACAATGATATGGCAGGTTTAAAAAAATATTATAACGAATTATCTTTGGATTTTAATCATATTAATAATCTTTCTACTTTGAATCCAAAGGTAATCAATAATCATTCTATTTATGTCTTACTTGCTAATAAATATCATAAGGCAGATGAAAAAGGCATTAAAATAGAATTGAAAGTTTTATTTGATTTGAATACTTTACAAATAAATATGTACGAATTTACTAGAATGTTAGGAATTTTATTAGATAACGCCATTGAAGCAGCTTCTGAGTGTAATGAAAAATTAGTAAATGTTATTTTTCAAAAAGACTCTCATAATCCAATTCAATATATCATTATCTCTAATACTTATGCTAATAAAAACATTAATACAGAAAAAATATTTGAGAAAAATTTCTCTACTAAAAAGGGAAATACCGGTTTAGGCTTATGGGAAATAAAACAACTGCTAAAAAAGAATAATCGATTAAACTTAAAAACTACTATAACAGAAAAATATTTTACACAAAAATTAGAAATTTATTATTAATGCAAAAAACAAGATAGAGACAACCTATCTTGTTTTTTAGGAAATATTGTATAAATCAACTGGTATTTGTTTATACTAATCTTTTTTTATTAAGTTTGCTGGCATTTTTGGTTGATGGAATAATCCCCATGCAAAGCAAGCTGTATTTGTTGATTTTGCATACTTTTCTGCAACTTTAGCTAATAATTTTAACATAATTGTTTCCCCCTATTAATATAGTTTTTATATAATAAAAGTACTGCCGGCTTGTACTTATATTATCATGAATGGTTGGCTACTTGTTCCCTTAAGTATAATTCATAGCCTGATTGATTTTTTGTTAATTTATATGCTAATTTTGTAATGGATAATGTTTGTATAATAGTACCAAATAATAGAATATTAGAAATAATGGTATTTGGCACAAATATTGCTGCTATTAAATTTATTCCTAAAAATAGATAAGATAAAGTTTTTTTCGTACGTCTTTCCTTCTTTGTTAATATTGGTAGGTTTTCTGTATCTGCTGGTGCATATTTGGTAACACATAAAATTCCTAATATTGCTGTAACAACTACCAATAACCACTTTATATGATCTGGTAAAACTATTAAACTACTAAGTATGGCATTTCCACAATAAATAATATTAGTACATAAAATACAACCTATATGTGTTTTTAAATGAAATCCTCCTGAACATGCTTTATAAGGTAATATTAGAAAAAACGCTGCTAGTGTTTGCCACCAATATCCTAATATAAATCCTGTAATGAACATTAAGAAGATTTTTGGTATTTCTCCTATAATAATTTCTATGCCATATAGTACAATGGCTGCTTGATCATCATCCATTTCTGGAGTCTGTTTTCTAATCAGTTCTACTAGATATTCACAAAACTTTTCTATCATTTTGCTTCCCTTCTTCGTTTCTCTGATTAGTATTCTATTCCTTTTTCGACACAAATTTTATTTCTTCTACAAAAAGTCCAAAATCCTATATGAAATTTTACAATAATTTTTTTATATAAAATTTGGGCAGTTTTATAAAATGATTTTTATCCTTAATATTTGAGTTAGAAAAAGAAGGTATAACTTAATATACCTCCTCCTTGATATCTTCTAAAATTTTCCATGTTCCTATCGTCTTAGGTAAAACCTGAAATGTTAATTTCTGCTTGGACACGGGGTGATAAAAAGAAAGTTTATATGCCCACAATGCAATTTGTTTTCCTCTACCCCTTGTTCCATATTTTTGGTCTGCATAAAGACTATGTCCTCTACTTGCAAATTGTACACGAATTTGATGATGTCTTCCTGTATGTAAATTTACTTTCACTACAGATAAATTAATATCTTCCGCATACTTTAATACTTCATAATCTAAACTTGCTAATTTTGCATTTTTAGTTCCTTCTTTTACTACTTTACTGATATTGTTTTTTTCATTTTTTAATAAATAATCTTCTAAAATTCCTTGCTCCGCTTCCATTTTCCCATCTACAACTACAAGATATTGCTTTTCAAATTGTTTTGTTCTTACTTGCTCACTTAACCTAGCTGCTGCTTTAGAAGTTTTAGCAAAGACCATTACACCTCCTACTGGTCTATCTAAACGATGTATTAAACCTAAATATACTTCGCCCGGTTTCTGATATTTTTCTTTTAGATAGTGTTTTACTATACTTAGCATATCCTCATCTCCCGTTTTATCTGCTTGAGACGGAATATTTACAGGCTTTTCTACCACAATTACATGGTTATCTTCATATAGTACATTTAATTTTTCCATTTATTTCTCCCATCTTCCATAAATTCCACATGGCAAAATCAATTTGCTATTTTTCATAGGAAGTCCTATTTCCCCATGTTCCATTTTTCCTTCATATTTAGGAGATATTTTTAATCTTAATATATCTTCTAAAACCATACTAGAAATTCCTGTTGTATAAGAATTTATTAAGAAAAATAATGGATTTTCCGATAATACTTTAGCACATAATTCTACTAATGGAACTATGTTTTCTTCAAACTTCCATACTTCTCCTCCTGCCCCTCTTCCATAAGATGGAGGATCCATAATAATAGCATCATATTTATTTTCTCTTCTTATTTCTCTATTTACGAATTTTATTACATCATCTACAATGTATCTTACTGGTTTATCTTGCAAATGAGATGCCATTACATTTTCTTTTGCCCAAGTTACCATTCCTTTGGAACTATCTACATGGCATACAGAAGCTCCTGCTGCCAAGCAAGCAACTGTGGCTCCTCCTGTATATGCAAAAAGATTTAGCACTTTGATTGGTCTTTGTGCTTTTCGTATTTTTTCCATCATCCAATCCCAATTTACTGCTTGCTCTGGAAATAGTCCTGTATGCTTAAATCCCATTGGTTTTATTTGAAAAGTAAGCTCTTTGTATTGCACCTTCCAAGTCTCTGGCATTTTTTTATGATACTCCCAATTTCCGCCTCCAGTATTGCTTCTATGGTACCTCGCATGTGCCATTTTCCACTTTTCTGGAAAGCTTTTTTCTTGCCAAATAATTTGAGGATCTGGCCTTATAAGAACAATATCTTTCCATCTCTCCAACTTTTCTCCATTTGCCATATCTATAATTTCATAATCTTTCCAATTATCTGCTACTTTCATTTTTTTCATTCCTTTTTATTTATATTACATTGTACTAAATATTTGTATAAAACTATTGATTAGTATTAAATCCACTCCTATTAAAAATGCAACAAATGTAACTACTAAAGCAATTATCTTTTTTCCATCTAAAAAGGTGCTTGTCCTCTTTTTCCATTTGCGCTTTTCCTCCTTGTCCTTTGTATAATGAATAGGAAAAACAACATCTTTTGTATATTCCATAAAAAAATCCCCCTTTTTACTTTTCTTTTATTCTATTTTATTCTAGAAGAATTTTTTTATGACTATAATCGTATGATTTATTATACCATTTTTTTCCTTATCTGTACATGGTTTTCTAAAAAATTGCAAAGAATGCTACAACATGATATTTTTCTATGTTGTAGCATCCTTTATTACAGTTTAACGGAAAAACGACTTCAATCTGATCCATGTTTCTGGTTTATGCAACACTGTGGGATGTGTGGCTTCCACTAACATTACCTCATCTGCATACCGGCGTATGCGTGACTGATTAAATAGAGAAACTATTCCATCACCTTTACCCATATCCAAAAAATCTCCTACATGACTAAAAAAAGCATCCTGTAAGTTCCATCTCGCCTGTGAATACTCTGCTATTATCAAGAGAATTTGGTGCTTCCATAGATTATCAAAATTTTTTGTTTTTAAATAGTCAGATTCTAGTGCCATATCTAAATCTACTGGTCTTCTACTTCCTATTATGTGAGCTAACTGTTCATACACCTGTAATTCCATCTTTCTCCAAATAGAAAGAGATTTTTCCAAGCACATATAAGTTTTGATACAACTTTTTAGTCTTTTTTCATCTCCCATAATAGTGCCAAAGGTTGGTGCAACCAATGCCATTTTTGTTGGTTCTTTTAATTCTAAACCAGCAAATAACAAACCTCCTTTAGAATGACCTACAAACTCAAACTTTTTAGACGAGTTATTAATATAACTTGATAATTCTGCTTGAGCATCAGCTATTCCTTTACAATTTGGCTTTAAATAAAAATCATATACCTCCCTCAGCGGAAAACAAAACCTCACTAGCCGATCGTTTTCTTCAAAAATAAGTGGATCCGGTTTATTAGACCGATTCCTAAATGGAAGCGTCCTTATTTGTGTAAAAAGCCATGGCTCCGTAATTGCCTTCCTATCACTTGTATAACCTGATGACTTTATAATAGTAGGATAATCCTCCCACCGCTTTTCTTGCTCCTTTACAAGGAAAAAATTTTCTCCCTCAATAATCTCTTTTTTTCTCATCGTTTCCTCCTGTTTTGGGTAGTTATCTTTAATAAAGATAACTTTTCGTCAACTTGTAGCTTAAAAATTATAGCATTTTCTATTTATTATGTCAATTAAAATTTAATGAACTTTAAGGAACGTCCCTAATGTTCATCAATTTTTTTTGCATATTTCTTGACAAATTGGCATAAAATAGGTAAAATAGATAGTAATTTTTATACGTTGCGATGAACATGACGACTTGCTAAAGGTTACTAAACAGAGAATAAAGGTGGATGCGCTGAGAGCCTTTTTAGAAAAACGTAGCAAACTAACACATGGGAGCAATTTTGAATGAAGTGGGAAATTATATGGCTATATAATTTCTAAGTTAGGGTGGCACCGCGGAAATGATTTCGTCCCTGCATTAAATGCAGTTGGACGTTTTTTTGTTGTCATTTTCGTCCCTTTCTAAAGAAAGGAGTGAAGTTTTATGACAAAAATGAAAGACCACACTTGTAATGATATTTCCTTAGAAGATGTTGGTAAAAAAGTGAAAATTGCAGGTTTTGTGCAAACTATTCGTGATTTAGGAGGTGTTGTTTTTTTAGATATCCGTGATATGTATGGTACTACGCAAGTTGTTACCTCCGGAGATGCTAAAGAGGTAGATTTTGCCTCTCACATTCCTATTCAATCCGCTGTTTGTGTGGAAGGAACCGTTAGAAAAAGAGACCCTGAAACGATTAATGAGAAAATTAAAACAGGTCTTGTAGAAATTTTTATTGAAAAAATTGAAATTGTAGGAAAACGTACGAAAAACTTACCTTTTGAGGTAAATGCAAATCAAGAAGTAAGAGAAGATTTACGTTTGCAATATCGTTTTTTAGATTTACGTAGCGAAAAATTAACACATAATCTAATTTTAAGAGCAAAAGTCATTCAATTTTTGCGTGAGCAAATGATTGCACAAGGATTTTTAGAGGTACAAACCCCTATCCTTACTAGTTCCTCCCCAGAGGGTGCAAGAGACTATCTTGTTCCTAGTAGACTACATCCAGGCAAATTTTATGCACTTCCACAAGCCCCACAGCAATTTAAACAATTGCTTATGGTATCCGGTATAGACAAATATTTTCAAATCGCACCTTGTTTTAGAGACGAGGATGCTAGAGCAGACCGTGCACCTGGTGAGTTTTATCAATTAGATATGGAAATGAGTTTTGCTGGTCAAGAAGATGTTTTTGCTGCCATAGAACCAGTGATGTATGAGACTTTTCAAAAGTTTTCTGACAAAAAAATTATGCAATATCCTTTTCCACGTATTTCCTATAAGGATGCTATGTTAAAATATGGATCTGATAAGCCAGATTTAAGAAATCCTCTTGTTATATTAGACGTAACAAATTTCTTTGGTGCTTGTACTTTTAAACCATTTCATGGTAAAACTGTGCGTGCCATTGTAATAGAAGGTCAAATGTCCAAAGGCTTCCATGAGAAAATGTTGGATTTTGCTATGTCTATTGGAATGCCTGGACTTGGCTATTTAGAAGTACAAGAGGACTTAAGTTTTAAAGGACCTATTGATAAATTTATACCACAAGAAAAGAAACAAGAATTGATAGAAATTGCTCATTTAAAAGCAAATGATACCATCTTCTTTATTGCAGATACCGAAAGCAGAGCAAATGTCCTTGCAGGACAAATTCGTACAGAATTAGGAAAACGTTTAAATCTAATTCAGGAAGATTGTTTTGCTTTTTGTTGGATTGTAGATTTTCCAATGTATGAATTAGATGAACATGGAAAAATAGCCTTCAATCATAATCCTTTTTCTATGCCTCAAGGAGGAATGCAGGCTTTACTTTCTCAAAATCCTTTAGACATTGTTGCTTATCAATATGATATTGTATGCAATGGCATAGAGCTTTCTTCTGGAGCAGTTCGTAACCACGACCCAGAAATTATGATAAAAGCATTTGAAATAGCAGGATATAATCAAGCTCATATAGAAGAAAATTTCCCAGCATTATTTCATGCATTTCAATATGGAGCTCCTCCACATGCTGGTATTGCTCCTGGTATTGATAGAATGTTAATGCTACTTACAAACTCAGACACCATCCGTGATGTCATTGCTTTTCCAATGAATAGCAAAGCACAGGATTTAATGATGTCTGCTCCTGGAACAGTTACCAAAGAACAGCTAAAAGAAGTGCACATTAAATTGGATGTATAACTTGATAAAAGACTCGCGTATCATTACGCAAGTCTTTTTTGGTGTAAATATTTGCTAAATAGATTTGTTTTTTTTGACATTTGCAATTTAAGGAACGTCCCTAAATTGCAAATTGCAAAGTTTCCTATTTTCCATAGTAGCTATCTAATAAAATTTGTTTTAATTCCTCTACTAATGGTACACGTGGGTTAGCAGTAGTACATTGGTCTTCAAATGCTCTGTCTGCTAAGCTATCTACTTTTGCTAAGAATTCTTGTTCTTCTATTCCTTGCTCTTTAAATGTTGCTGGAATATCTAGGTCTTTATTTAATTTTTGTATTTCTTCTATTAAGGAATTTACTCCTTCTTCTTTTGTGCTACATGCAAATCCCATTCTTCTTGCAATATCTGCATATTTTTGATCTGCTATAAAGTATTCATATTTAGGGAAAGATACAAATTTGGTTGGTCTACTTGCATTATATCTTATCACATATGGTAATAAAATTGCATTAATTCTACCATGTGCTAAATGAAATTCTGCACCTATTTTATGAGCAAGTGAGTGGTTAATTCCTAAAAATGCATTGGTAAACGCCATTCCTGCGATGGTACTTGCGTTATGCATTTTTTCTCTTGCTTCTCTATTGTTTCCATTTTTGTAAGCTTCTCTTAAATAATGGAATACTAGTTCTATTGCTTTTTCTGCTAATCCATCTGTATAGTCAGATGCCATATTAGAAACATATGCTTCAATAGCATGAGTTAATACGTCCATTCCTGTATCTGCTGTAATTTTTGGTGGAAGGCTCATTACTAAATCTGGATCTACAATGGCTACATCTGGTGTTAGCTCGTAATCTGCTAATGGATATTTTCTATTTTTTTCTTTATCGGAAATAACAGCAAAAGAGGTTACTTCTGAACCTGTTCCTGATGTAGTTGGAATAGCTACCATTTTTGCTTTTGTTCCTAAAGTAGGAAATTTATAAGTACGTTTACGAATATCCATAAATTTTAATTTCATGCCTTCTATGTCTGCATCTGGATGCTCATAAAATAGCCACATTCCTTTTGCTGCATCAATAGCACTTCCTCCACCTAATGCAATAATTACATCTGGCTTAAATTCGTCCATTAAAGCTACTCCTCTTTTTATAGTCGTAAAAGATGGATCGGATTCTACATCAGAAAAGATTTCGGAATGCACATATTGTTCTCTTTTTCTAAGATGATATAATATTTTATCTACATATCCTAAACTTACCATTCCTGGATCTGTTACAATAAAAGCTCTTGAAATGTTAGGCATTTTTTCTAGGTATTGAATAGAGCCTGCTTCAAAATATATTTTATCTGGTACTTTAAACCACTGCATATTAACCCTCCTCTTTGCTACTCTTTTTACATTAATTAAGTTGACACTAGACACATTCGCTGTTGTAGAATTTCCTCCAAACGTTCCACACCCTAATGTTAAAGATGGCATATTAGTGTTATAAATATCTCCAATAGCTCCGTGTGTAGAAGGAGAATTGACAATAATTCTTCCTACTTTTACTTTCTCAGAAAATTTTAAAATGGTTTCTTCGTTTTCAGAATGAATTACTGCGGAATGTCCTAAACCACCAAATTCTATTAATTTTTCAGCAAGGTCAATACCTTCGTCTTCGTTTTCTACTACATAGTAAGCAAGTACTGGGCTTAATTTTTCTTTGGAAAATGGATATTCAATTCCTACGCCATTTTCGTGCAATACTAATACTTTTGTATCTTCTGGAACATCTATTCCTGCTCCTTTGGCAATACGATATGGACTCTTTCCTACTATATCGTTATTTAGAGCACAGCTATTTCCTTCTTTTTCGACAAACATGCTATTTCTTAATTTGTCTGTTTCTTCCTTACTTAAGAAATAACAACCTGCTTTTTTCATTAAATCTTCAAATTCTTCATGGATTTCTCTATCTACAATAACAGACTGTTCAGAAGCACATATCATACCATTATCAAAGGATTTAGACATTACTAAATCATTTACAGAAGTTTTTAATTTTGCAGTTTTATCAATATAACAAGGAACATTTCCTGGTCCTACACCTAAAGCTGGTTTTCCACAAGAATAAGCTGCCTTTACCATACCTGTTCCACCAGTAGCTAAAATAAGGTTTACTCCTGGATGATGCATTAAAGTATTCGTTGCTAAAATAGATGGCTCTTCTATCCATAAAATACAGTTTTCTGGTGCACCAGCCTTTACAGCTGCTTCTCTTAAGATTTGTGCTGCTCTTGTACTACATTTTTGTGCAGATGGATGGAATCCAAATATAATAACATTTCTTGTTTTTGCTGCAATTAAAGATTTAAACATAGTAGTAGAAGTAGGATTGGTTACTGGTGTAACTCCTGCAATAATACCAACAGGTTCTGCAATTTCGCAGTATCCTTCTTCTTCGTTCTCGTTAATTACACCAACTGTTTTATCATATTTTATACTATGGTAAATATATTCTGTTGCAAACATATTCTTTGTAATTTTATCTTCGTAAATACCTCTTCCTGTCTCTTCTACGGCAAGTTTTGCAAGTTCCATATGATGCTCTAAGCCTGCCATTGCCATTGCTTTTACAATGGAATTTACTTGCTCTTGGTCAAGCTTTAGGTATTCTTCTTCTGCCACTCTTGCCTTTGCCACTAAATCATCTATCATGCTTTGTACTTTTTGCTTTTCTTCTTCACTATACTCTGCCATACACACTCTTCCCTTCTTTATATAATTCCTCTTTATTATATAAAAATATGGCAAAAAGTCAAGACTGAAATGGTCGACATTTTTGCACAAAAAATGCACCCTCCAATTGCCGGATGCATGCATTTCTTGTTTTTTGAGGATTTTAGCACGGGAATTTGACAGTTAATTAAATAAAAAATTGATATAAGCATTGGAAATGCTTAATTTTTTTGTCAAATTTTTCTTTTTTCTCTTGCGTACTTGTCGTACTTGTGATACAATATGAACAAACGGAGGAAAAAGATGAGATTAAAAATTACTAAAACTAATTCTGATACTAATTACTATGTGATTAAAGATATTAAAACGCCTTCTGGTAAGCGTACTACAATGATTTATGAGAAACTTGGAAATGAACAAGATTTATTAAAAAAATCGAATGGTGAAGATATTTTAGAGTGGGTTAAAAAATATATTAAAGATTTAAATGAAAAAGAACAAGAACATAAAAATGATATTTTAATTAAAAAATCACCTTCTAAGATAATCTCAAAAGATGAACAATTTTGTTTTAATGTAGGTTATGTTTTTTTGCAAAATATTTATCATTCTTTAAGATTAAATAA
>CALXBX010000015.1 GCA_944386655.1 uncultured Clostridia bacterium
CACAAGCAGCTAGAAAGATGTATGAAGGAAGTAGCTTTGAATCAGATTTAATCAACAGTTATGCATGGGATACGGCGGTAGTGTATATTCAAAAATGTTCAGGAGATACAGATTATTCAAGGCAAAGCTCTTTAAATAGTGTACTAGCTAACACAGGAGTAAATGGAGATGAAAGATGTAAAATCAATGATATGGCGTCTAACATAAGAGAAAGGACAACAGAATATTCTAGTATAATAGATGGAACAGTAGCTACAGCAGGAGTGATAAGTGGAGGTTTATATACTAGTAGTAATACAGGCACTACCTATGCGGGAAATAGATGGGGAGTAGTACCTAATAGCAGAGCTCTTTTTACAACTTTTAGAACAATATTATATATATAATACTCAAAAATTATGGAAATGAGTAAGAAAAAAATAAAAGAAGAGGTAATTAATTTTGAGGCTGCTGAAAAAGTAGCTGAAAATTAACTCTCAAAAAAATCGTGAATTGGAAAATATTTTTTCTAATTCACGATTTTTAATGTTGTAAAATAATAAAATATGATATAATTAGCATAGTTGAAAGGGTTGATATAACTATGTTGAAGGTAAATAATCAATTAAGTTTTTGTTTGAGTTCACATGCATCACTTTATGATGTTTTAATAGAAAAAGATAATTTTTGGAGACAACTAAAAGATATGGTTGACTTTTCTTTTGTTTATGATGAGTTAAAAGATAAATATTCTTCTACAATGGGAAGAAAAGCTGAAGATGTAATAAGAATGTTTAAATATCTTCTATTGAAGAATTATTACAAATTATCTGATAGAGATTTAATTGCAAGAACAAAAACAGATATGCTATTCAAATATTTTCTTGATTATTCACCAGAAGAAGTTAATTTAATAGACCCAAGTTTGTTAACTGTATTTAGAAGAGAAAGATTAAGTAGCAAAGAAAATGAAGAAGAAACTTCAACAAATTTAATGGATAAACTAATTGCTAAAACTGTGGAAATAGCTTTAGAAGAAGGAGTAATTGAAGTTAAAAATAAAATAATACAAGATTCTACTCATACAAACGCAATGTACCAACATATTTCACCTAGAGAGGAGTTAATAAAACAAGCCAAGGAATTAAGAAAAGCTGTGTATAAGATAGATGAGAAAATGCATGATAAAATGCCTAAAAAAAGAGAAAGTACAGGCTTATTAGAGGAGCAAATTGAATATACAAAAGAATTACTTAATTTATTAAAAAAAGATGCAAGATTTACCACAATACCAAATATAAACGAAAAAATAAATATGCTAGAAGAAACAATGTGTGATACAGAATATGAAATTGAATACTCAAAAGATAAAGATGCAAAGGTTGGACACAAAACAGCTGACACATCTTTCTTTGGATACAAAACACACATAGCAATGACACCGGAAAGAATAATAACAGCAGCAACAATAACATCAGGAGAGAAACATGACGGAAAAGAATTACAAAAATTAGTAGAAAAGTCTCAATCAAATGGAATAGAAGTTGAAGCTGTTATTGGTGATGGAGCATATTCTGAGAAAGAAAATATGGAATATTGTGAAGAAAATAATATAAAATTAGCTAGTAAATTAAGTAAATTTGTAACACATGGAAATAGTCAAAGAAATAATAATTTTGAGTACAATAAAGATGCTGAAATGTATGTGTGCAAAGCTGGCCATATGGCAATAAAGAAAGCAAAACAAGGAACAAAAAATGGGATACATGGAGACACAAGAACAGAGTGTTATTATTTTGATGTAGAAAAATGTAAACACTGTAAATTCAAAGAAGGTTGCTATAAAGAAGGAGCGAAATATAAAACATATAATGTAAAAATAAAAGATAACATTCATATAAAATACATGGACTACATGAAAACAGAAGAATTTAAGGAACTATATGCTGAAAGATATAAAATTGAAGCGAAAAATTCCGAACTAAAAAGTAATTTTGGTTATGGTACTGCTAATGCCTGTGGTAAAAGTGGTATAACGATTCAAGGGGCTAGTGCGCTCTTTTTAGTCAATATGAAACGAATAATTAAATTAAAAAAGGAAAAAACACAAAATAATGGATAAATATAATCCATTATTTTGTGTTTTTATTTAATAAATATAAAAATCGTGAATTAGAAAAAATATTTTCCAATTCACGATTTTTTGAGAGCTAATTTTCAGCTACTTTTTCAGCAGCCTCCTTTTTCAAGTATCCTCTTTTTCTTCAATTATATACGGAATTGTGCTTTCCAAAATACATTGTCTTATAGCACCAAAGCAAATTAGTTTTATCTATTTTACTATAAATTCTATCACAAACTTTGTCCCTATATCATCAAAAGAGATTTCCCTTTCTAAACGATAAGTTCCTTTACTTAATTCTCCATATAACTTTTCCCAATAGATGCTTTCTTCCAAGTTCTTAGTAGCTGGTCTTCTAATAACTGAATTTTGTACAATAAAGTCTTTTCCTTTTACTCTTTCCCAGTCTTCATTTTTTTTACGATATATCTGATAATCTGGTCCTGAGCACACAGAATATACAAATTCATTTTCACTTGTGAATAACAATGTAACACCTTTATTCGTAAGACTTCCTTCTTTTACAGAAATAGATACCTTATCAAAATCCATGCTACATTGCACTAATTCTACACTACTTACTGTCTTTGTTTCATTTATTTTCCATAAGATTATAGCTCCTATTATTAAAATTATTATGATACAAATACTTAATAAAATTTTCTTCTTCATTTCTATCACATTCCCTTTTTTCCTTTATTATATAGCATAAATTATTTTAAAAGTAAACTATATCTCTTTCTTTTTAATTTAATCTTCTCTATACCAATGTAAAGAAAATTAAAATTTTATGAACACACTTTCTTTTTTTCATGCATTATGGTACAATAAAAGGGAATACTAAAATTAAGGAGATATTTTTCTTATGGTAAATGATGCTATGTTAAAAAAGAATAAAGAGCAAGAATGTCAAGCAGAATTTTATAGTATTATTGCAGATATTGCTGAGCATGAAACTGTTTTAAAAATGAAACAATATAGACAGCATTATGATACTAGCACTTATGAACATTGTATGCATGTAGCTTATTTGAATTATAAAATTGGTAAAAAACTACATTTAGATTATAGAGCACTTGCTAGAGCTGGCATGCTTCATGATTTATTCTTATACGATTGGCGTAAAAAGCAAAGAGACGTAGAAATAGATGGTCTACATGCTTTTGTACATCCTAAAATTGCTTTTCAAAATGCCTCTCGTTTATTTGATTTAAACGAGAAAGAAAAAGATATTATTGTAAAACATATGTGGCCTGTTACTTTGCCACTTCCTAAATACAAGGAATCTTTCTTGATTACTTTTGTGGATAAGTACTGTGCCCTTGCAGAATCTTTTTCTCATTACCGTGAAGCACTTATGCAAAAAGATTTGCGCCACTTAGCAAATACATTTGCTATTTTTCTTAGTGCATTTTTATTATTTTAAAACAAAATAAATTCTAACATAGAATACCTTGCATTCTATTTTTGCGAAAGGTATTCTACATTTTTATTTTAGAAAGGAGCTTTTTATGTTATATATTTCTATTAATGGTTGTAATGGTAAAATGGGACAAGAAGTCATCTCCCAAATGCAAGAATATGAGGATATGACACTTCTTCGGTGGTTTTGATAAAGAAGATACCGGTAAATTTACTTTTCCTGTTTATACCGACTTTTCCAAAGTAACAGAATATCCGGATGTAATTATTGACTTTTCCGTTCCAGTGGCAACACTTGCTGTTCTTTCCTTTGCTAAAGCCCATCACATTCCTGTAGTTATTGCTACAACTGGATTTTCCGAAGAACAGCAAAAGCAAATTAACACTTTTGCAAAAGACATTCCTATTTTTCAATCTTCTAATATGTCTTTTGAAATTCATTTAATGACAAAAGTTTTAAAAATGGTAAGTCTTGCACTTGCAGATGAATCAGACATTGAAATTATAGAAACTCATCATAATCGTAAGATAGATGCACCTAGCGGTACTGCTCTTATGCTTGCAAATAGTATTAACGAAACTATGCAAAACCGCTATACATATGATTTTGACCGTATGCAAAAAAGAGAGAAACGCTCTCCAAAGGAAATCGGTTTTTCTTCTATTCGTGGTGGCAATATTGTAGGAGAACACACCGTTCAATTTTTAAGTCAAAATGAAACTTTTGAAATTACACATAAAGCTTATTCTCGAAAGGTTTTTGCAGATGGTAGCCTAAAAGCTGCTCGCTTTTTAATTGGCAAACCAAACGGATTTTATACAATGGATGATCTTATGTGATAATAAAATAGATGTGCAATAAAAAAGGATACTATTGCACATCTATTTTTTAAAAAATGTTTTTAATCTGCAGAGAAAATTTATCTTTAATATGATCTAAAATAAAAATGCATTTTTGCAAATCTGGGACTCCTTGTTTATACTCCTTTGTTTCTATATTTGCTTGCAAGGAAGTTAGTTCTGTTTCTACTTTTTCTAATTCGTCATGTTCTATAAAATAAGCAAGTTTTTGATATCTTTTTTCCCATTCTTCTCGAATATTTGTTATTTTTCCTGCCACTTTTTCCGTATCTACCTCTTCTTGCAATAAATCTTCTTTTAAGTTTTCTAATGTTCCATTCATATAAGTAACTACATCTTTTGTGTACCCTTGTGTTAGAATATTTCCTATGATAATCACAACAACTATTACCACACAAATGATTAACTCTTTTCTCATGTTAAATACCATTCCTCCCCTTTTTTGTTTGCCCTCACCTAGAAAATATGCTTTTTTAACGCTTCTCTTTCTTATTTTTATCTTTTGCTTGGCAAAAAAAGTTTCCCTTTCCATCTATCGTAGCAATTAACGCTTCTTCTGGTTTTATTCCAAAGGGAGCTACTTGTTTGGTAAGCCAAAGATAATCTTTCTCTAATTTGCTTAAATTTTCCTTCATTACTTTTCCATCCACTACTAAATCATAAGAAATGCCTTCATATTCTGGCATAATTTGAAAATCTTCTGGAATGGTGGTTCTTTTATCTGGTTTTAAAATAACCGATACTTGCCCACTTGTCTCTAATATGGCATATTCTACATCTCCTATATTAAATACATTATTTCCTCTGAGTCTTTCTTCTAATTCATTAATAGTAAATCTTTCTTTTTTCATCGTTTCTTCCATTATTTTTCCTCTGTAAATTAAAATAGATGGTTTTCCACAAATGAGTTCTCTCGTTTTTAAACTTTTTAAATTCATTACTGAAATAAATAAGTGCATTACTAAAAGTCCTAAAATAGGAATAATTCCATTTGTAATAGGAATTCCTGGTTCTGCCATAGGAATAGTTGCCAAATCTGCAATCATAATAGAAATAGCCAGTTCAAAAGGTTGTAATTGGCCAATTTCTCGCTTTCCCATAAAGCGCATAACGATTAAAACAATTATGTATAAAAAGATAGTTCTTAAAAATGTTAGCAACATAATTTTTCGCTCCTTTACTGTTATTTTGAACAAAAAAATAATAACTATTCATTTTTTGAATAATTATTATTTTTTAGAGAATACTAAACATATGAAACCATGAAAATGCGCAGTGTATATAATCATTGCAAATTTCAATTAAGGAGGTTTTTCATATGTCAGAAAATAATCAAGCACGTAGTCAATCTAAAGGAACTAGTACTGTTTGGCAAATTGTTGGTAGATTAGTAACTGCTGCTATTGTTCTTGGAATCACTGCCTTTTTTACACCAGGATTTCAAATTAGTAATTTCTGGGCACTTGCTGCAGCAGCTATCGTTCTTTCCGTAATAGATTATTTGATTGCAAAATTTACAGGTCTACATGCTAGTCCTTTTGGAAAAGGCTTTGTTGGTTTTGTACTTTCTGCTATCGTTTTATATGTTACTCAATATTTTGTAGCAGGATATACTATTTCATGGATGGCCGCCATCATTGGTGCTTTAATCTATGGTGTAGTAGATTATTTCTTACCTGGCGACCAGGCAATGTAAGCTTTTGACAAGAAAACACATAACTTTTTAAGTAGAGATTTCTACCAAAGTTATGTGTTTTTTATTAAAATATTTCTTTTCTTGTTTTCCAATAATTTTCATACAACTGAGTAGCTGTTTTAGGACTATCTATTCCCTCTGCATTTTTTACTGGTGCAAAATCTTCTTCTCTTTTTCCTCTTAAAATTGTCATATTATCTACATATTGGAAGGCATCGAAAATAAAAGCTTCAAATTTATAGGCATTTTCTCGCTCTGGTATTACTTCTTTTCCCTTTTCATAGTAAGGTATCTTTTTTAATGCTTTATGGTAAGGAAGTTTTTCTTTTGCTATCCTCTCCAAGGCAGAAATCGCATATAAATTGCACATAATGTGTGATTCTCCAAATACTAGTTCTCCTGTTTCATCTACCAAATACGCCATTTCTTCTGGCAATTCAGAATACTCAATCACGGCTGGTTTCCCATTCTTTTTGCAAAAAGCTCCCACTCTTTCTTTTGGTGAATTTTTCACAATAGATTTAGAACCAATTTCGTTTCCTTGTGCTATGGTTAAACCTAATAATACTGGTTCTACTAATTGTAGTAAAACATTATCTACAGAAGAAATATATACCCACTCAATGTTCTTGTTTTTCATATCTTCCAAAATTCCTTTTTCCTGCATAGCTTTGTAAATACTACCATTTCCATCTGATGCTTCTTTGATGTTTCCTTTTTCATCTAATAATAGTTTTCCTTCTGTACTAATGAGTGGTAATTCTCCTTGTGTAAAAAATTTCACACTTTGCTTTGGATACCCGAAATAGTTTTTTTCTTCTAAAAATTGTACTGTTTCTTTGTGATTTTCTCTACTGGTCATAATATACCATGGAATGGTAATACCATATTTTTTATTATTTCTTTTTAATGTATCTATTAAAATCTCGAAAAGATATTTGGGCTGTGGCTTTATTGGCATTAAAAACGTTCCTTTTGGTCCAGGATGCCCTAATCTTGTTCCGTTGCCCACCTGCCATGGTTACCACTGCATAATGACCATTTTTAATTTTTTCCGTTCCTATTTTTTCATAGTTTTCTCTTTCTTCTTTGCTCAATTTTTGTCCATCTACATAAGGAATATTCTCTATTTTATCATTTTCTAATTCTGGTATTTGTTTTGCTTTTCGGTACAAATCTGCCAATTGTTCAAAAGAAATAGATAGAATTTGTTCTATCAGTTTTTCTTTTTCCTCACCAGTTTTTTTCTTTAATACTTCTATGATATGTTCTTGACCATAATTTTCTAACAATGCTATTGCTTTTTGTTCTTGCATTCTTTTTCGTTCCCTTCTTCTAGTTTTCCTTCGCTATTATATCATATGTTACATAGAGCTGCAAGTTTCAAATAAATTTGGTGCTTCCTTCCACTATTTGACAAACAGAAAACTTTCACAATTTTGTCATAACTTCCTTTTTTGCTAATATACTTAAGTAAAAGTTTATAGTACAAACATTTTTAAGGAGGTATATACAAAAATGGAGGAAAATCTAACAGTTTATGAAGATATAGCAAAACGTACAGACGGAGATATCTATGTTGGGGTGGTGGGACCTGTTAGAACAGGAAAATCTACGTTTATCAAACGATTTATGGATTTATTAGTTATTCCTAACATCGATAATGAATACAAAAGAGAGCGTGCCTTAGATGAACTTCCACAAAGTGCTTCTGGCAGAACCATTATGACAACAGAGCCTAAATTTATTCCCAACGAAGCCGTGGAAATCACTCTTGGCGAAAATGTAAAGTTGAAAACAAGACTTGTAGATTGTGTTGGTTATTTGGTAGACAATGCCATTGGTTATTTAGAAGATGATATGCCCAGAATGGTAAAAACACCATGGTCCGAAGAAGAAATGCCATTTGAGCAGGCTGCTGAAATAGGAACAAAAAAAGTAATTGAAGAACATTCTACCATTGGTATTTTAATTACTACAGATGGTAGTATTACAGACATTCCTAGAGAAGACTACATAGAAGCTGAAAACAGAGTAGTTAACGAATTAAAAGCATTAAATAAACCTTTTGTTATTGTACTGAATTCTGCTGATGTTACCTCTGATTACACACAAAATTTAGCAAAACGCTTGGAAGAAAAATATAATGTTCCTGTTCTTCCTACAGATTGTTCAACTTTAAGTTTAGAAGATATTAATCACATTTTTAGCAAAATTTTATATGAGTTTCCAATTGAAAGAATGAATATTACCTTCCCTCGTTGGGTAGATGGATTATCCGCTGACCACTGGTTAAAAAAAGAATTATTTTCTGAGATGAAAGAAGCCTTTAGTAATGTCCGTTTATTAAAACAAATTGATAGTGGTATTGCAAAAATTCAAAAAACAGAAATTATTCAAAAGACTACAGTAGAGGAAATATTACTGGGTACTGGTAGTGTGAATATTTCTATTGATTTAAAAGAAGATCTATTTTATAAAATACTAACTGAAATTTCTGGCGTAGAAATTACTAGTGAGGGCGATTTATTCTCTACCATTACTTCTCTTGCTGAAACCAAAAAGGAATATGACAAAGTAGCCTATGCACTAGAAGAAGTAAAAGCAAAAGGATATGGTATTGTGACTCCATCTATGGATGAACTTATTTTAGACGAACCAGAAATGGTAAAACAAGGTTCTCGCTTTGGTGTAAAACTAAAAGCAAAAGCTCCATCTATTCACATGATTCGTGCAGATATTGAGACAGAGGTTTCTCCTATCGTAGGAAGTGAAAAACAATCGGAAGAATTAGTTAACTATTTATTATCCGAATTTGAATCTGATCCTCAAAAAATATGGGAATCTAATATCTTTGGAAAAAGTTTGCATGAACTAGTGAACGAGGGATTACAAAATAAACTATGTAGAATGCCAGAAGATGCTCAAATGAAATTACAAGAAACACTAGAACGCATTGTAAATGAAGGTAGTGGCGGATTAATTTGCATTATTCTTTAAGAAAACTAAATAAATATGCCCAAGCGAAAAGCACCCCTAGTCAGGGGTGCTTTTTGTTTAGTCTATATAAAAGCTAATTCTAAAACCAATGGAATCATTAGCTGTATTTTGTGCATAAGCATAGCGTGACGCTGCTAATTGCCCTATATTCACTAAATAGGCTCCTCCTCTTACTACTCTCACGCTACTTCCTGCCGATTCCATTGTCCATTCATACACATTACCTGCTATATCATAAATATTTTTTGCTTTCGTTTGCTCACTACTTCCTGCTGTTAATAATCTTGCTTCTCCCTGTGCTTTTTGATAAGAATTTCCTAAACTGTCTGTATAAGAAAAAGTGGCACTTGGATAATTTCCCCAAGAAGTACTATCATTTACTGGGGTATCTTCACTTACTAAAAAGCGAAGAATAGCATCCCATTGTACACCATATAAAATAGAAGTTGTTACTGTTTGATATTGATTTTGGTTTCCAAATTTTACTGCTAGTTCTCTAGCTCCTGTCACTTCTCTTCTATCTATTGTAGTGCTAGTAAATGGTACATAATCATAAATTTGTGCATATTTTTGGATTACCATATTGTCTGAATTTCTAGTGGTTGTTCGTGCCTCCGTTATATCTCCATCCCCTGTTTCAAATCTACCTACATAAAATCCACCGTATTTTTGTACTTTTTGTTTCATGGTTTCATAGGCTTGTCTTTCTTCTTCCATTGGTTCTACATAAGTTGCGTTAATTTGCTCTGTTGGCTCATTTCTTTGCCAATCTGTTGTATGAAACAATTGCATATTTTCTACTGGTATCCATACAAATTGATTTCCTTTTGCATCTTCTATCACTAAACCACTTAAATAAGCATTTCTTTCTCCCCACTTTGCACTTTCGTCTATCGTAGCATCTTGCTCACTTCCTATTGCTTTAAATCCTGCTGGGATAACTGGATTATAATAACAAGGCACATTACCATCTATTGTAGAATTTACCTCTGCTATGGTACCTATTTCTATTTGAGGAAGAGGCTCATCTGCTATTTCTTCTGTTATTGTGTTTTCTACTATATTCTCCACTACTTCATTCTGATTTTGTTCATTCTCTAATATAGGTTCGTTTTCTTGGTTTGGCTGTGCTACTATCATAAAAACGATACCTACTACTAATAAAACCATGACAATAATTCCTATCACAAGAACAATCCTAGGAATCTGTATTTTTTTCTTATCCTCCATTTTGTTCCTCCTTTTTTCTTCTGTTATTGTCTCTTTTCTTATCTTTTTTATTCTTGTATATCGTTCTTTTTTGCTTTTCCTTTTTTACTTTTGCTTTTATAGAACCATACTACGCCTATAACAAAAATAATAATTAATACTACTAAAGTGATGTGAGAATAATCTGAGAAAATTTGCAAAATGTCTTCCCACTTTTCTCCTACTAAATTACCTGCTACCACCAAAACCGTATTCCATATAACAGAACCTGCTGTGGTATAAACTAAAAATTTGCCCATTGGCATTTGGCTCATTCCAGCTGGAATAGAAATTAAACTTCTTACAATTGGTATAAACCTGCAAAAGAATACTGTTTTGTTTCCCTTAGTATCAAACCAATGGTCCGCTTTATCAATATCCTCATTTTTAATTCTTAACACTTTTCCTATCTTTCCAGATACAATTTTCTTTAATCTTTCTTTATTCAATATTCTACCTATATAGTATAAAACTATGGCTCCTAGTAAAGAACCCAGGGTAGATGCGATTATCATTCCTACTATATTTAATTCGGTATAAGTGGTCATAAATCCACCAAATAATAAAACTACCTCAGATGGTATTGGTGGAAAAATATTTTCTATTGCAATTAAAAGAAATACTCCTATATACCCAAATTGCCCCATTAACTGTATCATTAACTCTTGCATTTTAATAATTCCTCCTCTGTTTCTTTATTTAAATCTTTTTTAGTATACCATTAAACCATTTAATACGCAACACTTTTTATGAACTTTAGGGACGTTCCTTAAAGTTCATAAAGTATTAAGAAAAAAGTCTGTTGTTTTTCACTTTCTTATTGTATAATTAGCTTATCCGAGGAGGGATTTTTATATGAAATGGGTAAAAAGAATTTTAATTATTTTGTTACTTGCTCTCATTATTATTACGGCTATTACTCTATTAAATGGTTATCACTTATATCAATCAGTCCTTTCTGAGACAAGTTTAACTGATAAAATTAATAAAATAAAAGAAGATGAAGATTATGTTTCTTTAAGTGATGTTCCAGATTATTATAAAAACGCTATTATTGCTGTAGAGGACCATCGTTATTATGACCATGGCGCTATTGATATTATTGCTATTGGAAGAGCTATTATTTCCAATATTCAAGCAGGTAGTTTTAATGAAGGTGGAAGTACTATTTCACAACAAGTTGCAAAAAATTTATATTTTATTACAGAAGATGATGTTGTCTCCAGAAAAATTGCTGAAATTTTTATGGCTTTTGATTTAGAAAATCATTATTCTAAAGATGACATTTTAGAATTTTATATGAATACCATTTATTTCGGCGAGGGCTACTATGGAATAAAAGAAGCTGCTGCTGGCTATTACGATAAAGAACCAAAAGATTTAACTCTTTATGAAGCTACTATGCTAGCAGGAGTGCCTAATGCTCCTTCTGTTTATGCACCTACCGTTAATCCAGATTTAGCTAAAAGTAGACAAGGTAAGGTTATTCGTTCCATGGTAGAATATGGCTATCTTTCTCAAGAAGAAGCTGATAAGATTACAGAATGAAATATCTGGTTTCCTTAAAATTACATTATAAAAGCCGTAGTTTTGTTGATATTTCAACACTTCTACGGTTTAAAATTGGTGGGCAGGGATGGATTCGAACCATCGTACTCATATGAGAACAGATTTACAGTCTGCCGCCTTTAGCCACTCGGCCACCTACCCTAATATTATTTGCATTAGCATGCTCCATAGAAAATATATGGTGCTCCCTCAAGGATTTGAACCTTGGACCCACCGGTTATGAGCCGGTTGCTCTGACCAACTGAGCTAAGGGAGCAAATCCTAACGCGATTTTTATTATACACAATATTTTTCCTCATGTCAATAGCTTATCCCATTTTTTTTCAATTTCTCAACCTAATACGTTTTTGAACTTTAAGGAACGTCCCTAATGTTCACTTAATTCATTAAGAATTTGCAATTTAAAGAACGTCCCTAAATTGCAGGGACGCTCTTATTATATTTTTTCTTTTTATTCATGTTTTGCTTCTGGTAATGCTGGTACTTCCAATACCACTCTAGTTTTAAATAGATAAGTAATTGCTCTACCAAATTTACTTTGTTTAATTCTCTGCCATAAAGATGGTTTTACTTCGAATGTAGTTTCTTGTTCATATTTTTCTTTTTCTTCTTTTTCTTGTTTTGCCTTTTTAGCTTGTTTTTCTTCTACCACTGGTTGTTCTTGTATTTCTTCTACTGGTTGTACTTCTTCTTGTGGTGTTGGAATTAATTTCAAGGCATCTGCTACTTCTATTCCTATGTAACTTAATGCTTTGGATCTATCTTCTATTCTTTCCATATCAATTTCTATGTGTAAGTTAGATTCTAGATTTACTATTCTTGCATTAATTAACTTTACTGCATCTTGATAATTTTGAGATTTAGTAGATTTTGCTTTTCCAATAATTTGCAAAGTTTCTATAATGTCTTCTGGAAAATCATCTTCTATATTCTCAACAGTTTCTTTCCATCCATCTTCTTTATTTTCTACCATCTCTAAAGCATCTTTTAATACTCCTGCTGAAGCAATATTAGCTTCTCTTTGGCGAATTAGCTCTTCTATTTGCTTTGTATTTTCTTCAAACAAGTTGGTAGCAAATTCTACTAAATCGTATGCTGCTTTATATACTGCTGGTGGAAAATTTTTCTTTTTTGGATATTCTATTAAATAAGTCTTGATAGACTCTATTAAATCTTTAAAATAAGTATCATCCTCTAATTGAATAATTTGTTTTTTACTCTTCGGATTAATCATTTTATGAATTTTATCAATATTCGATAATATTTTTTCTTCTGTGATTACCATTCTCACATTTACTATGCCAGATCTAGACATTGTAAACTCTCCTCCTTTGTCCTATGTACTTCTATTACATTTATACAAAATTCTACAATAGGATCCCTTTTTATTCTTAATTCTACTACATTTTTATTTTAATACATTTTTCTTAAGACTGTCAAGAGTAAGCTGGCAGTTTTGTATAAATGTAACACAATTGTAACATTTATTTTTTTCTTATGCTTTTTTCTCTTTATCCTTGTTAATTTCTGCATATCTTTTTATTTTCATAGTTGTTGTTTTTACAAATTCATCTTCTTTAATTTCTAAGTTTTTAATAGCTTTATAGGAAGGTGATTTTTTATTAATTTCTTTTATTTGTTCCCAAATGATATCATGGATTTGTTCTTTACTTAAATCTTTTCCATGTAGTTCCTCTATTTTTTCATAATCTGGAATTACTTTTACAGAAATTAGTAGTTCTTTTTCTCCTTCTTGTTCTTTACCATATACCATACATTCTTTAATTTCTGGCACATTTCCTAATAGCAATTCCAATTCTTCTGGATAAATATTTTTTCCATTTTGTGTAACAATTACATTTTTAGTTCTTCCTGTAATATATAAGAATCCATCGTTATCTAAATAGCCTACATCTCCTGAATGGAACCATCTATTGCCTTCTTCATCTACCTCTATCACGCTATTGGTTGCCTCTTCATCTTCGTAATACCCTAACATTAATGTTTTACTTTTAATTAAAACTTCTCCTTCTCCGTCTTCATTTGGATGATCTATTTTCATTTCTGCACAAATTACTGGTTTCCCTGCTGAACCTACCTTTGGTTCATAATCCGGCGTTAAAGCTGCAATAGGAGCTGTTTCTGTTAGACCATATCCTTGTAAGAAATTGATACCAATGTCTTGTACCCATTTTCCCACTTTTGCATCTATAGGAGCTGCTGCGGAAACAATAATTCTTAATTTTCCTCCTAGATTTTCTGTAATCTCTCCAAATACTTTCTTTTTGATATCTACTCCTACACCTTTTAGGGCATTGGTGATATGTATCATAGAATTAACAAGCGCTGCTTTTCCACTTTTTTGAATAGTTGCATTAATCTTTTTATATAAATTTTCTATTAATAATGGTACTGCTAAAAGTGCTGTAGGTTTTGTTTCTTGTAAGTCTGGTACAATATGTTTTAAACCTTGACATACTGCTATAGAACAGCCATTAGCCATTGGTAACAAAAATCCGATGGTTGACTCATAAGTATGATGTAGTGGAAGTACAGAAAATAATCTGTCTGATTCATATAACTTTACGTAGGCACTTACAGCATTGATATTTTCTGCTAAATTTCTATTACTAATCATAACACCTTTGGAGTTGGATGTTGTTCCAGATGTAAAAATTAAAACTTTGAAAGTATCTGGGTCAATCGAAATCTCCATAAAAGAATTATCGCCTTTTTCTAATAATTCTTTTCCCTGCTCTACTATTGTGTTAAAGCCTACTTCTCTACCTTGTAATTCCTCATCGCTATTCATTTGAATAAAATATTTTACTTCTGGTAATTTATCTTCTACCTTTTTTATCACATCTTTCTTTTTGGTAGAATAAATGACTGCGGATGCTCTAGAACGATGGATGACATTTTCAATTTCATTTGGTGGCAATTCTTTATCTACTGGAACTGCAATTCCCACGCCACAAAGCATTGCCATATAAGATACGTACCAATGATAAGTATTTTCCCCAATAATGACTACTCTCTCATCTTTTAAATGATATTTTTGTGTTAACGCAGTTCCTAAAGCCATTACATCTTGTGCAAATTCACGATAGGTGATTTCTTGAAAGGCTTCTTTTGGGTTAAATTTTTCTAAAATAAATACATTATCTGCATATTTATCTTTCGCCATATGAAATACTTCTTTAATCGTTGCATATTGTGTTGGTTCATACCCCTTTTGCTTTACTTTTGATGCTGTCTCATTTTTCTTTTTTAACGCATCATAATCTACTTTTACTTCATCAATATTTTCTATTCCCTTCATCTCAATCTTTGGAAACTTGAAATTTGGCATTTTAAAATCTTTTAAAATTCTCATTTTTCTATCACATCCCTTTCTTATTATTTACATAGACACATTTTTTACTAACAACAGTTACTTTATCCAAAAGATTTTATTCTTTTAATTTCTTAATAAATGATTTTTCTATCTCTGTATATAATTCTGGTACTTCTATATTTTTTTCTCTTCTCAATTTATAAATTAAACTAGAACAAACAAATCCAAAAATACCAGAGGCAATTACATTAGGGTCTGCTTTTATAATTTCTCCTTTTTCCATTCCCTCTTCTACAATTTCTTGTATCATTTGTATATATTCAAATACGTAATCTCTACACATTTTGCTTCTAGGACCAGTTCCCCATATCTGACTTAAAATAATAGTCATAAAGCTTTCATATTTTACTAATACTTTTAGTTCTATTAATACAATAGCTCTTATCTTATCTAAAGAATTCGTTAATTTATCTGTTTTGATGGCAATGCTATTTTTTAATAGTTTTACGCCTTCTTCCACCAAAAACTTAAAAATTTCTTCTTTACTGGAAAAATGATAATATAGGGTCCCTTTTGCTACTCCTACTGTTGCGGTAATTTCTTCTATGCTAGTAGCATCATATCCCTTTTCTGCAAATAATTTCATAGAAGTTTCAAAGATTTTTCTTTTTGTTTTATTCATTCTATTCCACCTTTTTACATAAAAATCTGATTCTATTATACAATTTTATTAGCGCTTTTGCAAGTAATTTTTTGTATTTGTTGTTGATTCCCTCTTAATTTATTCCTAGAAAAAAATGCCCTTTAGGGACATTTTCTAATCTTCTTTTTCATTTTACTACCATGCCAGTATGGAATAATCGTTATTTATTCCTGTATCATTTTTAAAATTATTTTCTAATAGTAACACTTCTGCTTTTAGTTATTTTTCTTTATGCTTGCTTGAACCTTTATGGAATTCACTATTTTTATTTGATATACAGTTGCAAACGGAATGAATATCCAGGAACACTACCCAACACATTGCCACTACCACGAACAGCTGCATAGTAATCGTCATGGAGGAAATTTCCTCCTCTATCCACACAAGGAGATTCACTACTGCTAGAATACTCTGTTGTCCATTCTTTACAATTTCCTAAAATGTCATGAATATTTGAATAATTATCTGCTTCATATACTCCTGTTAATTCTATCGTATTTGTTCCTAGATTTCCATAAGTACTATTTGTTGTTGTTGCTAATATATAGCCATGAATACTATTTTGACAAATAAAGTTTAAAGCCGTATCCCAAGCGTAACTACTTATTAATTCACCTGTTACATATCTATTCCTACTGTACATTGCTTCCGATTGCATTTTTGCTTGATCTCTTGTTACATATACATATGCATTTTTATTTGCTTGCACTAATGGAGTAGTTAATGTATCCCCTTCTTCTGTTCTTTCCACTTCAGTTCCTGCTTCGTATCTTCCTATATAAAATCCCCCATGTGTAGCAACACTTATTTTAAATGCTTCTATTTGTTCTTTTGCTACTGAATTTTTATTTCCTTCTCCATAATAATATTTTTCTATCAAATCATCTCCGCCTACTTCTATTGCTTCAGCTTCTGTAAATGTTCTTCTACTTAAACTATTAGTCTTTTCTCCATTTGTGGTTTTATATATTCCAGTAGGTATCCACACAAATTGGTTTCCAATTTCATCTTCTATTACTATTCCATTTTCTACTTTTGTTCCGCTATCTTCTGCTATTCTAAATCCTCCTGGAACATATACTCTATTTTTCAAATCATCTGTTATTGATGTCGTATAATTATATTTTTTTCCTCCTCTAGCTTCCATCACTGTTGTTGCTGTTTCTCCTCCTAAACTTGAATCGATATATCCTTCTAATTCTTGTAAACTTTTTTCTTCATTTTGTTTTGCTTGTTTTGTCTCCTGTACTGCCCTCTGTGCTTGCGTAATGATTCCGTTTTCCCCTACTAACATTGCTATAGATACGCCGGCTAAAATAATTAAGACTATAACGCTTACTACTAACGCAATTAGAGTAACTCCTTTTTCCTTATTCTTTTGTTTGTACATAAATTTATCCTCCTTGTTATTTATTTTATATAAAAAGGATTATATATTTCTTCATTTTCTTTTTCTTATTTACTTTCGCTTTTTACTAGTAACTTGTTTTCATAATTTTTAAACATTGTCTTTAAATATGTCTCACTTAGACACTGGCATTTTTGAGACATGTAAAAAAATAGAACCTAAGTCTTCCATTTACTTAAGTTCTACTTGGGAACTACTAGGTTTACTAAAACAAAAACTTTTATCTTCTTGTTTTGGCATCTAGTGTATCTAAATTATCTAGTGCTTTTCCTGTTCCTAATGCTACACAAGACACTGCATCTTGTGCAATCATTACATTAATTCCGGTTTTTTCTTGCAAAAGTTTATCTAAACCATCTACTAAACAACCTCCACCTGTCATATAAATGCCCTTATCACTAATATCCGCTG
>CALXBX010000016.1 GCA_944386655.1 uncultured Clostridia bacterium
AAGGGAGCAAAGAAGTGATAAAAAAACTAGAGAGCCAAAGAGCAAAAGAAATCTATTCTTTTATGGAAAAAGATTTTAAAGAAGACGAAATTCCAGAGGAAGAGGACTTTTATGCCTATGTAAAAGATGGAAGCCTTATTCTATATGCTTATGAAGAAGAAAATAGAGAAAAAGCCTATATGGTGTGGATACAGAAAAATAACATTGTTTTAATTACTCATTTGGCAGTAAAAGAAGAATATAGAAGCAGTGGAATAGGAAGCAAAATGATAAAAGAAATGGAAGAGACTTTTCCACAGGTAAAACAATGGATTGTGGAAACAGAGACAGAAAAAGAAGCAAAAATGGAAGATGAACGAAAGAATATACAAAGACGATTCCGTTTTTACGAAAGATTAGGATTCCAAAAACAAGAAACAATAGACTATGTACTATATGGTGTTTCCTATTATTTATTTGTAAAATCAAAAGAAAAAATAGAACCAGAAGAGTTAGCAAAAACAATGAGAGAGCTATATGGAAATCATATTTCAGAAAATAAAATGCAGATAAAAATAGATAAATAAAAGGAAAGGGTGGATAAAATGGATATTACAAAAATAATCGCAGAGGAATTAAACGTAAAGGTAAGCCAAGTAGAAGCGGCAGTTCGCCTAATAGATGAAGGAAACACCATTCCTTTTATTGCGAGATATAGAAAAGAGGCAACAGGGGGACTTTCTGATGAAGTTTTAAGAGAATTAGGAGAGCGCTTAGCCTATTTAAGAAATTTAGAGGCAAGAAAAGAAGAAGTCAAAAATGCCATAGAAAATCAGGGAAAGCTAACAGACGAAATAGTAAATTCTCTAGCACTTGCTAAAACACTAGCAGAAGTAGAAGATATTTATAGACCATATAAGCAAAAGAAAAGAACCAGAGCAACCATTGCAAAAGAAAAAGGATTAGAACCACTAGCTACCATTATCTATATGCAATTAGAAAAAAGACCAATAGAAGAAGTAGCCAAAGAATACATAGATGCAGAAAAAGGAATAGAAACCGTAGAAGAGGCTTTGGCGGGCGCAAAGGATATTATAGCAGAAATCATATCAGACGAACCAAAGTATAGAAAAGAAATTAAGAGATTATGCTATAGAGAAGGAAAAATAGAAAGCAAAGCCGCTAAAGAAGAAAAATCCAACTATGAAATGTATTATGACTTTTCTGAAAAACTAAATCGTATACCTAGCCATAGAATTTTAGCCATCAATAGAGGAGAAAAAGAAGAATTTTTAAAAGTAAAAATAGAAAAGCCAGAAGAACAAATCCTAGCTTATATAGAAAAAGACATCATAAAAGATAAAAATTCTCAATTTGCAGGAATTTTAGAAGAAACCATATTGGATAGCTGGAAACGATTAATTGAGCCATCGATAGAAAGAGAAATTCGTTCCGATTTAACAGAAAAGGCAGAAGAGCAGGCTATTAAAGTATTTGGGCAAAATGCAAAACAATTATTGCTAGGAGCACCATTAAAAGGACTTACGGTAATAGGTTTTGACCCAGCTTATCGAACAGGATGTAAAATTGCAGTTATCGACGAAACAGGAAAATTATTAGACACCACCACCATTTATCCAACAGAGCCACAAAATGATGTAGAAGGAGCCAAAAAAACGCTAATTCCTATGATTGCTAAATATGATGTAGATATGTTCGCCATAGGAAATGGAACAGCTTCTAGAGAATCAGAAGTGTTTGTGGCAGATGTTATCAAAGAAGTAAAAGAAAAATATGGAAAAGAATTGCATTATGCCATTGTGTCAGAAGCGGGAGCATCCGTATATTCTGCTTCTAAACTAGCAACAGAGGAATACCCAGATATTAATGTATCTTTAAGAGGGGCTATTTCCATTGCAAGAAGATTGCAGGATCCATTAGCAGAATTAGTAAAAATAGAACCAAAAGCCATAGGCGTAGGACAATATCAACATGATGTAGACCAGAAAAATTTATCAGAGAGCCTAACAGGGGTAGTAGAAGATGCTGTAAACCAAGTAGGCGTAGATGTAAATACAGCCACACCATCGCTACTTTCCTATGTAGCAGGAATTAATAAAACTATTGCCAATAATATTGTAAAATATAGAGACGAAAATGGAAAATTAAAAGAAAGAAAAGAATTGCTAAAAGTGCCAAAACTAGGAAAAGTAGCTTATGAACAATGTGCCGGATTTATACGAGTTTTTGATGGAAAAAATCCATTAGAAGTAACAGCTGTGCATCCAGAAAGCTACGAAATAGCAGAAAAAGTGTTGCAATCCATAGGCTACGGGACAAAAGATTTAAGCAATAAAGAAAAAATGAAAGAAATTCGTGAAAAATTACATAGCCTTTCTATCCCTAAATTAGCAAAAGAATTAGAGGTAGGAGAGATGACATTAAAAGACATTGTAGAAGAGCTTGCAAAACCAGGAAGAGACCCAAGAGAAGAAATGCCAAAGCCAATTTTACGTAGCGATGTATTCAAATTTGAAGATTTAAGAGAGGGACAAATTTTAACAGGAACCGTACGAAATATTGTAGATTTTGGAGCATTTGTAGATGTGGGAGTAAAACATGATGGATTAGTTCACATTTCCGAAATGAGCGATAGTTTTGTAAAAAATCCATCCGATATTGTCTCCGTAGGAGATATTGTGAAAGTGAAAGTAATAGATATTGATAAAGAAAGACAAAAAGTAAAGCTTAGTATGAAAATTTAAAGAAAAAGAGTAGGTCGTATAAATGGCGACCTATTTTTCTTCCAAATAAATGGCAATTGCTTTTTCCTTAAATGTTTGAACAGAAAAATTTTCTTCTTCCAATTTTCGAATTTTTTCCATTCTCTGGCTAAATTCTCTTTCAAACATAAAGTCCTTTTGAATTAATTCAATCATTTTTGCTTCTATTAAATGTAAAACATCTTTTTTATTACTAATATCTTTCCAATCTTCTAATAGCTTATCTTTTTCTCTTTTTAATATTGTATCTATTACTTCTACCATTTCAAAATTTCGTCTTTTTTGCAATAATACAGGAATGAGTTCTTCCTCCGATACAGTTATCTCTTTTTTCACACCTGCATCTTGATACATAATGGTATAAGTTTCTATGAAATATCCCCTCCTTCTAATCTTTCTAAATGCTTAATGCTGGGAGCCTCCAAAGATTCTCCATCGTAAGAAAAACGAGAACCATGGCAAGGACAATCCCAAACTTTATCTAAAGGATTCCAAGTAAGTTCACATCCTAAATGAGAACAAACCGGTTTAATAAAATGATAGTTCCCTTGTGCATCACAGTAAACACCAACTTTTTGACCATCTACTTCTAAAATTTTTCCTTCTTCTGGTTGTAATTCTTTTAAAAGTTCTTTTGGCATTTTAAGCTTATCTAAAACAAGAGATTTTCCTACTTGTTTTCCCATTTCCATTAATTCTTGATAATTTTTGATAGGTTTTAGCCTAGTCGCATCAAAAACATCTGCGTAAGGGTTGGTTTTCCCTTGTATTTTATCTGTAATAATATTGGCTGCAATATTAGCATGCGTCATTCCCCATTTTTTATACCCAGTTGCTACATAAACATTGGGCATTAAATTAGAAAATTCTCCAATATAAGGTATTTTATCTAATGGAATGCAATCTTCGGTGTTCCATCTATAACGTATTTGAGCATCTGGAAAAAGATGTTTCGCTCTTGCTTCTAAATTAGCATAACGGTCTTTTAACGGTACTTTTTCTCCTGTCTTGTGTTCCTCACCACCTAATAATACGAGTCCATTTTCCGTTTTCCTTAGAGAAATAGTAGGTTTTTCCTCATTAATATACAATCCTTCCCAGTCATGATGCTGTGTTTCAAAAGCAATTAAGTAAGAAACCTCCTGATACATTTTCATAAAGTAAAAACCAGGGAAATTGATAATAGGGTAGTGCGTAGCAAGAATCACAATAGAGGCACGAACTTTGGCTTTTTCTGTTGCAATTTCATAAATATCCTTATCTGAATTTATATCATATACTTTTGTATTTTCATAGATTTTTCCACCATATTTTGTAATACAATCCGCTAAGCCTTGCATATATAGATAGGGATGAAATTGAGCTTGATTTTCAAAGCAAATAGCTCCTTTGCAAGCAACTGGAATAGGTAAATCCTTTACAAATTTAGGGTGCCCACCTATTTTTGTGACAGCTTCTACTTCTTTCTTTATTTTTTCTACCTGCTTTTCAGATTCTGTAAAAACATAGGCATTTTGTTTTTGAAAATGGCAATCTATCTTTTCGTTTTCTACAATAGATTCTATATTGCGAATAGCCTGTTCGTTGGCAAAATAATACTGACTTGCTTTTTGTATACCTAAAGATTGCAGTAAATAATCGTAAAATAAGCCATGTTGACTAGTGATTTTTGCAGTAGTATTTCCACTAGTGTGCTCGCCAATTCTATCTTTTTCTAATAAAATAACAGGGAAACCCGCTTTGCTCAAATAATAAGCAGTTGAAAGACCAGTCATACCACCTCCTATTACACAAATTTTCGTCTCCTCGCTTTCTTCTAAAGAGGGAAATTCTTTTTTTACTTTGGTATCTAACCAATAAGAAATGTCCATTTTTTCACTATCCTTTCTAGTTTTTTTAAAAAATTTTTCCTCTTGCTTAACCATTTTTTCAAATGAAATCATTATTTTAGTAAAACACTTATTTCTGTCCAAGAGTTACCTTTATTTCTTGCTGTCTTTTATTTTTATAAACCGTTAGAGTTACTTCATCTCCTGGAGATTTCGTATAAATATAACAACGCAAATCACACATCTTATTTAACGTTAAATCATCAATTTTTAAGATAACATCACCAACTTGCAACCCTGTTTTCGCGGCAGGAGAGTCTAAGGAAATTTGCGCTACATAAATGCCTTGTGTTAACTCTAAATTAGAGTCAATATAAGGGATAACATTTTTATCGTAAGCGAAAATGCCAAGACTTGCTTCTTCAAACTTTCCATCTTTTTGATAACGTTCAATAATCGGTTTTACTACATTAATAGGAACAGCAAAGCCGATGCCCTCTGCAGAAGTAATTTTTACAGAAGTAATGCCTATCATAGTGCCATCCGCAGCAATTAAAGGACCGCCACTGTTACCAGGATTAATGGTAGCATCTGTTTGAATTAAGTCCTCCATATAGGTACTAGTGTCATTTTCGTCAATGCGAATCGTACGATTTAGAGCACTAATAATGCCAGCAGTAACCGTTCTTTGAAATTCATAGCCAAGAGGATTACCAATGGCATAAACAATTTCTCCAACACGAATATTATCCGAATCTCCTAAACTAGCATAAGGAAGATTTTTGGCATTAATTTTGCTGATGGATAAATCAATAGAAGAGTCAGACCATAAAACAGAAGCAGTAAAAGTTCTGCCATCTTCTAAAGTAACATAGCAATTGCTGTACTTACTGCCAGTAACATGTTCGTTAGATAAAATATAGCCGTCGGAGGAAACAATAACACCAGTACCAAGTCCAAGAGAAGAAGTACTGTCGTCCAGAAAAATAGTAGTACCAGCATTTTTTATTTTAGAAATACCCACCACACAAGAAGTAACATCTTCTACCATATCCGCAATTTGCGTACTTTCTTCTTTTATCTCATTTACAGTTTGTATAGTTCGAATTGCGGTAGAATTTGTATTTTGAGAAACAGAAGTAGTACCTTCATAATTTGCAATATCAATTCCCTCATAGAGAATATATAGACCAATACTTAAAATAGCAGTTAAAAGCATAATACCAAAAAGAATAAGCATATTTTTAAAAGAATGTTTACTAGATTTTTTAAAATGATACATGGCACCTATCCTTTCCTAATTACCAAAATTTATCTTTCTTTTCCTATTTTTCCCACATCTATTAGCCTTTATTCATGGACTTTGCAATTTAGGGACGTTCCTTAAATTGCAAAACCATAAGTCATGTCGCATTTAACCCTGACTTAAATGGGACATAGTAAGAATAATGTCGAAAATTATGCAAACAAGTAACCACCAAAAAGCGAAAATAAAAGAATAAGAAAAAATAAAGAAACGATATAATCCTTCCTGTAAGAAAGAAACAGGGAGGATGAATTTATGTATAAACAAAAGAAAACACAAAACGGAATTACACTAATAGCACTTGTTGTAAGCATCATAGTGTTAATTATTTTAGCGGGTGTATCTATAGCTATGTTAATAGGAGATAATGGAATTATTACACAAGCACAAAGAGCAAAGGAATATCAACTAAATGCGGAAAGTACAGAAAGTAAATTATGGAACGATATGACAAACTATATAGATAATATAATTGACGGAAATGGTCCACCAGAAGATGCAAATCAAACAGCAACAACAGTAAGTGAAGCTAAATTAAATGGATTACCATATAAAAATACAACGATAATAAAAGATGATTTGGATAATGATGTAAAAATTCCAGGAGGTTTTAATATAGCAGAAGACAGTGGAACAAAAATAGAAGAGGGAATAGTCATAGAAGACAAAAAGGGTAATCAATTTGTATGGATACCAGTAGGAGAATATAATGTATCAACAAGTATAAATGAGGGAGGAAAATTAATCAACAATTTAAGTAGGAGAACATTTACAACAACTGAATCAAGAGAGGTAAGTGAAGATGATGCAATAGGAACATATTTCTTTGGAGAAGGAAATACAAATTCAGTAGCAAAAGATCAAATAGAAGGATTTAAGACGAGTGCGAACAATAACAAAGGGTTTTATATGGGAAGATATGAGGCTGGAACTGAAGCAGAGAGAACAGCTGATGGAGATGTATTAACAATACCATTAGTACAGGTAAATAAAAATCCATATGTATATGTAACAAAAAACCAAGCAAAAATGCAGGCAGAAGCAATGTATAGTGAGAATACTTATGTGACAAGTGAACTTATGAGTAGTTATGCATGGGATACAACGTTAAACTTTATATGCCAAACTAATGAAAAAGGATATTTATTGTCAAGGACAACAGATAGTATCTATGGAAATTTAGAGACCAGTTCAAAAAAATTAACAGGAACATATTTATCAGATAATTATTGTAATTTATATGATATAATAGGAAATTGTAGAGAATGGTCAACAGAATATTCTACTTATAATACTGGTCCGGGTGTAGATAGAGGAGGATATTATGAACAGGATAGCGGATTTGCAGCAATTCGTGGTGCTAATACTGAAGGAAGTAGTGATTCTAATACATCATTTCGTATACAAATGTATGTAAAGTAGCAATCTAATTTAATAAAAAAAAGAGTTAGAGATATGTCCCAAAAATGTCAGGGTTAAATGGGACACCTCAAGAATAATGCCTAAAAATTATGGAAATAAGTTACTAGTAAAAAGCAAAAATAAATAAGCAAGAAAAATAAAGAAAAGATATAATCCTCCTTGAGAAATAAAGCAAGGAGGATAAATTTATGTATAAACAAAAGAAAACACAAAACGGAATTACACTAATAGCACTTGTTGTAAGCATCATAGTGTTAATTATTTTAGCGGGGGTATCCATAGCTATGCTAGTAGGAAATAATGGAATTATTACACAGGCGCAGAATGCAAAAGAAGAAACAGAAAAAGCAGATGTGAAAGAAAAAACACAAATGGACATCATGGAGAAAGAATTAGAAAATGAAGGAGACATAAGTAAAGGAGATTTCATTGATATATTAAATCAATATTTTGATGATGTGCCAACGGAAGAAAACCTGCCAGAAGATTTGAAGGATTTAACATTAACAAGCAAAGAAAAGTATGGTGGACATGAGATGAATATAGGGGATATATGGAATGGAACCTTTGCACAAGCATCTTTAGCAGAAACAGTAACCGGTACAAATTATGGAGATTACGTAGATTATACAATAGACCTAAATGGAGATGGAGATACGACGAATGATTGGAGAATATTTTACAACGATGGAGAGCATGTATTTTTTATAGCAGCAGATTATATAGAAAATACATCTAGCTATTTGGATAATGTAGGTACAGGAATGTCTACTTATAGTAGTTATGGTTTGTATTGGAATCCTGCACCAACAGCGCAAACTGTAAATTCCTCCACATTAAGGTTGTTTAAGCAAAGTTGGACAGGTGATTATAGTACAAATAACAATGGAAGATGTGTATCCACCTTATTAAATACCAATAATTGGGATGGCTTTGTAGATAATAGCTATGCAGATTATGCAATAGGAGCACCAACTATTGAAATGTGGGTAGCAAGTTGGAACACAAAAGAATATACACAGTTGTATACAAATACAAACGAAACAGGGTATTATATAGGCAATACAGAAAGTTCAACCACATATAGATATAGATTATCAAACAATACTGGATATAACGATACACTATATTTTCCACATCATAGTGGAACAATGGATAATGGAGGAACGTGTTGGGGTTATTGGTTTGCATCTCCTAGCGCCTATGATGATGGAAATCTTTTGTATGTGACTTACGATGGCTATATAGACTATACAGAGCATATATTTTCTCTATTGGATATTCGTCCAGTTGTTTGTCTCAATGCTAATATCACAGCAACAAAAGGTGCTGATAATATTTGGAGATTTTGACTTAAATGGGACACAGCAAGAAAAATGCCTAAAAATTATGAAAACAAGTTAATAGCAAAAAACAAAAACAAAGAGTATAGATAAATAAACAAACGATATAATCCTCCTAGTATAATAATGTTAGGTTAAGAAATTTAACTTAACATTATTTATTTTTTTCTATGAGTTTTTTCATAACTCATAATCTTTAATATAAGACCAATTTATGGTAAAATTAT
>CALXBX010000017.1 GCA_944386655.1 uncultured Clostridia bacterium
TTTATAAATTGTCAGAAATTTATCAAATTTCAAGTGCTAAAATATTACATATTAAAGAACAGACCCTAAAAGAAGGAATAGAAGGAATTCATAAATGGATTATTAGATGGCTAAGTTATTTTATTGGATTTTCTATTTATCGAACGATTTGGTTTTGCAGAGTAATATTATTTGTTGTATTAGTTGTGGTAACCATATGGTTTTATAATATCGCCTTTTCAATATAATGCTAACAGAAAAAAGGAGGAAAGAACATGCCAGATTTTGTGCATTTACATATACATAGTGAGTATAGTTTGTTAGATGGAGCCAATAGAATTAAAGATATTCCTGTGATTGCAAAAGACTTAGGAATGAAAGCAATTGCTATTACAGACCATGGTGCCATGTTTGGTGTAATTGATTTCTATAAAGCATGCAAAGCCAATGGAATTAAGCCAATTATTGGTTGTGAGGTGTACGTTGCTCCAAGAAGTAGGAAAGATAAGGATCCTAATTTGGATAGCAAGTACAATCATTTAATTTTACTTGCGAAAAACCAAAATGGATATAAAAATTTATCAAAATTGGTTTCTTTAAGTTACACAGAAGGTTTTTATTATAAACCTCGTATTGATAAAGAAATTTTGCAGGAATATCACGAAGATTTAATTTGTTGTAGTGCTTGTTTAGCAGGAGAAGTCAACCAAGCCATTTTAAAAGAGGATATGGAAGAAGCAAGAAGAGTGGCTAATTGGTATAGAGATGTATTTGGAGAGGACTATTATTTAGAAATTCAAAATAATGGTGTAAAAGAGCAAGCTCTTGTAAATCAAAAATTGATAGAACTTTCTGGGGAATTAAATATTCCATTAGTAGCTACCAATGATGCTCACTATTCCAGAAGAGAAGATGCATATAACCACGAAGTACTTTTATGTATTCAAACGGGCAAAAAGATGTCGGATGAGGATAGAATGCGTTTTGACACAGATGAACTATATATCAAGTCTCCAGAGGAAATGGCAAACTACTTTGAAAATGTGCCAGAAGCCATAGAAAATACGGTAAAAATTGCAGATAAATGTAATGTAGAATTTGAATTTGGACATACCATTTTGCCAAATTATGATGTGCCAGAAGGATTTAAAGACCATTACGATTATTTAGAGACATTAACTAATGAGGGAATGCATAAACGTTATGGAGAAACTTTAACGCAAGAATTAGAAGAAAGAAAAAATTATGAATTATCTGTTATTAAGAAAATGGGATATGTGGACTATTTCTTAATTGTGTGGGACTACATTCATTATGCCAAAACACACGATATTGCTGTAGGACCAGGACGTGGTTCTGGAGCAGGTTCCATTGTAGCTTATGCCATAGGAATTACAGATATTGACCCTATTAAGTACAATTTACTATTTGAGCGTTTCTTGAATCCAGAAAGAATTAGTATGCCCGATTTTGACGTGGACTTTAGTGATGCGAAAAGAGATAAAGTAATAGATTATGTATGCGAGAAATACGGACATGACCATGTTTCTCAGATTATTACTTTTGGCACTATGTCTGCTAGGATGGTAATTCGTGATGTGGCAAGAGTATTAGATGTACCTTATGCGGAAGCGGACAAGCTTGCTAAAATGATACCGAATGAGCTACACATTACTATTCAAAAGGCTATGGAACAAAATAGGGAATTAAAAGAAGTATATGATACCAATCCAGAAACAAAAAAATTATTAGATATTGCTATGGCATTAGAAGGTATGCCAAGACAGGCTTCTACCCATGCTTGTGGAATTGTTATTACCAAAGAGCCAGTAGACACCTATGTTCCTTTATATATGAGAGATAATACCATTTCTACACAATATGTTATGACGACGCTAGAAGAATTAGGACTTTTAAAAATGGACTTTTTGGGATTAAGAACTTTAACTTTAATAGAAGATACCAAAGAGATAGTAAAACAAAATAGAGGAATAGACGTGGTATTTGACGAAGAAATGAATGACCCAAAAGTATATAAACTATGGCAAGAAGGAAATAGTGTGGGTATTTTCCAATTTGAAAGTCAAGGTATGACCAACTTTATGAAAGAGTTAAAACCAGATAGTCTAGAGGATATTATAGCAGGGGTTTCTCTATACAGACCAGGACCAATGGACCAAATTCCACGATATATTGCTAATAAAAAAGATCCGGAACACGCTGTGTATACACACCCTGCCTTAAAGCCAATTTTAGAGGTTACTTATGGTTGTATGGTGTATCAAGAACAAGTTATGCAAATTGTAAGGGATTTAGCAGGCTATTCTTTGGGAAGAGCAGATTTAGTAAGACGTGCCATGGGTAAGAAAAAACTAGATGTAATGGCAAAAGAAAGAGAAATTTTTATTCATGGACAAGTGGATGAGAATGGAAATGTAGTAGTGCCAGGTTGCGTTAGAAATGGAATTGATGAAAAATCAGCCAATACGATATTTGACGAAATGGCAGAGTTTGCAAAATATGCCTTTAATAAATCTCATGCAGCAGCTTATGCGGTGCTTTCTTACCAAACTGCCTACTTAAAAGCCTATTATCCAGCCGAGTTTATGGCAGCTACTATGAATAGTTATCTAGGTAATTTAGACAAAGTCCCATACTATATTGACGAATGTAGAAGATTACACATCGAAATTTTAAAACCAGATATTAATAAAAGTTTTACAAAATTTACCGTAGAAGAGGGAAATAAAATTCGTTTTGGGCTAGGTAGCATTAAAAATGTAGGAACTTCCGCCGTAGATAGTATTGTAGAAGAAAGAAAGAAAAAGGGAGAATATACTTCCTTTACAGATTTCTGCGAAAGAATACAAAATGAAGCAGTCAACAAAAAGTGCATAGAAAGTTTAATTAAAGCAGGAGCGTTTGATGAATTTGAACAAACAAGAAGTACGTTAATGGCATCTTTTGAGGATATTATAAATAGCATAGCAGATAGTAGTAAAAAGAATTTTAAAGGGCAAGTATCTATGTTTGATTTGGCAGCTTCTACACCGGAAGAAGATTTAGAAAAGCTAAAATATACGTATACTACATTAAAAGAGTATTCCGAAAAAGAACTATTATCTATGGAAAAAGAAATGCTAGGATTATACATCTCTGGTCACCCCTTAGAAGGATTAAGACAGCAAATAGAAGCAAGAACTAATATCGATAGTTTAAAAGTAAAAGAAAGACTAGCAGAACTAGAACAAACAGGAAAATTCCCTTATCATGATAATCAAAATGTAAAATATGCAGGTATTATTTCGAGTATTAAGAAAAAGTATACGAAAAATAATAAAATTATGGCATTTGTTACTATAGAAGATTTGCATGGAAGTATGGAGGTAATTGTATTTGAAAATTGCTATCAAGCATCTACCTCTGTTCTATTAGAAGATGAGATTGTCATGATAGAAGGAAGATTAAGTATACGAGAAGAAGAACAAAATGTAACGATTATTGCAAGTAAAATAACGGCATTTGGAGCACAAAGTGATGTACCAGTATCGAATAGACCAAGTAAGCTAGAAATAGATATTACTACTTTAGACGAAGGACAAAAGGAAAAATTAAGAGGAGCGATTCATTTTTTCACAGGAGATAAAAACAACATTGCTTTAGAAATTATCAGTGGAGAGAAAAAAGATCCAGCTGGAGCAATGTATGTAACACCAGAAATACAAGAGCAAATAGAAGAAATAGTAGGGAAAGAACGAGTAAAGGTTGTGTAGCAGATGAGTGAAAGAATGGTATATAAAGATATTGTACATGGAGAGATTGTATTAGAAGGTGTTTTTAAAGATCTAGTACAATGTGAAGAATTTCAGCGTTTAAAAGATATTTCACAAGTAGGAACAGCATGCTTTGAATACGAAAGTATGGAAAATGAAAAACGTTTGGAACATAGCATAGGTTCTTATCATTTAATGTGCAGAATTATGAACCATATAGAAAATAAATTAAGTAAATATGGTATGCATATGGATAAAGAAGAAAAAATAATTGCTAAAATTGCTATGCTATTACATGATGTAGGACATGCTGCTTTTTCTCATACAGAGGAAAAAATAACAGGGTATTCACACGAAAAAAGAAGTGTGGAAGCAATTCGAGAAAACACACAAATTCACCAAATATTAGAAAATTTTGGTGGAGAAGGATTTGCAGAAAAAGTAGCAGATTTTTTAGAAGAAGTGTATGGTTTTAAAAAAGAAGCAAAACCAAAAAAACATGTAAAAGTAGAGAATAATCAAGTACAATTAAAGGAACTACTTGCTTCTTTTATTTCTAATAACATAGATGCCGATCGATTAGATTATTTAATTAGAGACTCTAAATATGCAGGAATGAACATACTAACCAATGTGCCAGAATTAATTAAAAGCTTTGAATTAGTACTAGATGGAGACCAATTGATAGTTGCTATTCCAGAAGAAAAACTCTATTTAGTAGAGGCAGCCATTTATGAAAGAATGAGAAATTATGAAAAAGTATATTATACAAATGCCTCCATATTAGGAGACCATACACTAGAATTTTTATTGCAAGAACTAAGAAAGTATCCAGAGGAAATACCACAAGAGACAATTTCTAGTATACAAAAATTTTTAACGGAAGAAAAGACAAGTTTCACCATTGGGGAACATATGCAAATTTTAGAAACACCTATCAAGGAAACTTTGAAAAAAATAGCCAATCAAACAGATAATGAAATGCTAAAATATTTGTGCGACCAAAAACAAGCAGTACAAGATTATATCCCTTTGGAAACAGATAAAGAAGAAAGCTATATTCGTTATTTATTACATAAGGCTATTCCAGAGATAGCAGAAGATACAAAAGGAATTGTACATGAAGTAAGAACGATAAAACCATATAAAAGTACAGACACAGAGGGAATTAATGTGATAACACATGATGGTATTAAAGACTATTCCGAATGTCAAAAACGTATTAATGTAGAACCTTTTACAAGAGAAATAACAGCTATTAATCCAGAGATGATTCGATTAGAATTAGGAATTTCGAAAGAAGAATTTGAGGCAAACTATAAAAAGCTAATAGAAGAAGTAATAAGTTCTGTTTCCAAACCAAAAGAAGAACTAGAATTAAGATATGTACTTACTTCTTCTAAAGATGTAAGTTTATACGATGTGAGAGAACAAATAGAAGAAAACTATAAGATAATAGACAAAGTACAATATGCTTCGCAAGATACTTATTATGATGATACACAAAATTATGATTTGTTAAGAAAGAGAGAAACACTTCGTATTAGAAGCGGAACGACCTTTTATAAAGGAGAAGAAACTTATGGTTTTAAAAGCATAAGAATGACACATAAAACTTACAAACATAAAGAAGAAACAGAGTATACCACAAGAAAAAGAGAAGAACAAATAGGAGATACTACAGGTTTAGAAGAGTATGCAAAGTTTCTACAAAAAGAAAATATATCTATGGAACATTTAAATAGAGTATTATCTGTACAAAATCTTCGTAGGCTATATACCATAGCAGTAGGAGAAGCTTTAGTAGATATTTCCTTTAATGTAGCACAGTATGAAAATGAAATTTACGAAATGCCAGGACAAATGATAAGTATAGAAATAAAGCCGAGAGATAATAGAATGCTAGATAGAACAGCTTTGCTATCTGTAAAGCAAACATTAGAAACAGAAATTCCAGCGCTAAAAAATTATTTATCCAATGCCAATGTATATGAAATGGGAGTGGCAGATAGCTATTTAAAATACAAAAAAGGGTATATTATTAGCGAGGATGCAAAAGAGTATGAAGAAGAAAATCCGGAGGCAGCACAAAACTTAAAAGAAATTATAGAGAATTTGCAAGAAGGAAAAGATTTTGCAGTACTAAAACAGATGCCATCTGCAGAAGAATGGGTAAAACAAAATACGATAAAATTTTCTACTGTTCCAGAGGCTCCAGATAATAGATAAAAATTGAGAATAAGTATATGCCTATTCTTGAGACTAAACACAGTAAAAGGAGAGAAAGTGATGAAATGTTATATAGATTTGGGTTCATCTACGATAAAAACCTATTCGTGTGAAGAAGAGAAAATAGCACCAAAATTAATAGAAGAAAAAAGTATTATACTAAAAAATTTCTTCTCAGAGGAAACAGGTATTAGCCAGAAAAATTATAGAGAAGTAGTAAGGTATATGCAAGAATTAGTAGGAAAATATCATCTAAATAGTAATAATTGCAAAATTTATGCAACAGGTATTTGGAGGAAAATTCCAAAAGAACAATGTGATAATTTAAAGTCAGATTTTGCACAATTGGGGCTAGTTTTTCATGTAATTACCCAAGAAGAGGAAAACTACTATTTTGAAAAGGCAATGCAAGGCATTTATGATAACAAAAAAGTATTAATGGTAAATATGGGCGGAAAAACAACAGAACTATTAGTATATGATAAAGGAGAAGTGACCCATAGAAAAAATCTGCAAATTGGCGTTGCAGAAATGCTGAATTATTTTCCAGAAATGAATGATGAAAATAATGGTTTGAAAATACAAGACGTTTTGCAGTATGCACTAGATATACTCGAAGGAGAAGAAATAGATTTTGGTTGTGATTGCGGTATTTTTACAGGAGGAGAACTTCGTTTTCAAAAATTAGTAAAATATCACTTAGTACCAAACCGCATTTTTCATGATGGTATCCACGAGTATATGATAACTTATGAAGATTTAGCAAAGAAAAATCAGGAGTTATTAGAAAAAATTAGTTTAGATGACTTGTATGTATTAATGCCACATAATCCAAAGTGGATGGATGGGGCAAAAGCAGGAAGTATTTTGGCACAAGCTATTTTTAAAAAGGCAAATATTCATTACATTGTGCCATCTGACCTAAATATTGTAAATGGAATTATAAAAGAAGAAAGGTAGAGTATAATGGTTATATTAATAGGCGAAAGTGGTTCTGGTAAAAGTACTATTTTGGAGGAACTATGTAAAAGAGGTTTTGAAAAAGCAAAAAATTATACGACAAGACAAAAACGTGTAGGAGAAGAAAACGGACAAGATATGTTTTTTATTACAAAAGAAGAATTTGAAACTATGTGGAAAAATGGAGAACTTTTGCAAAGAGCTGAGTTTAATCATGAATTCTATGGAATTAGCACAGATTCTTTAAAGGAAAATGTAGCTTGTATTTCTATTGTGAAATCTGTTAAAGACATTAAAGCAAGAGCAATAGAACTAGGCAAACAAGATATTCCTTTTTTAGTCTGTTATATTTATGTACCAGAGGAAGAAAGAATTCAAAGAATGCAAAAAAGAGGAGATAGCAAGGAGGCCATACAAACACGTATAGAAATTGACAGAGAAAAATTTCAAAATGTGAGAGAAGTTTGTGATGTGGTAATAGAAAATAAAAATTTAGAAGAAGCTGTGGAGAAAATATTGGAATTGGTGTAAAAACTATAGCATAAATTTGAAATTTGTCAAACAATTTTTCCAGAAAAACTATTGCAATCTGGTAAAAATGTGATATAATAAACAAGCTAAATAAGAAATAAAAGCATGAAAGGGAGAATAAAACATGAGTATGAAAGTAGAAAAAACAGATAAGGCAAATGAAGTAAAACTAAGTTTTGTTATTGAAGCACAAAAGTTTGATGAGGCTATTCAAAAAGCATATACAAAAAATGCAAAATATTTTACCATACCAGGATTTAGAAAAGGAAAAGCACCATATAAAATAGTAGAAAGACAATATGGAGCACAAATTTTCTATGAAGATGCTTTTAATGAAGTAGTACCAGAAATTTACGAGAAAGAATTAAATGAAAATAAAATAGAAGCAGTTAGTAGACCAGATATTGATATTACACAAATGGAAAAAGGAAAAGATTTAATCTTTACTGCTATTGTACAAACAAAACCAGAAGTTACTCTAGGAAAATACAAAGGTATAGAACTTAAAAAAATAGAGTATACTGTAAAAGATGAAGATATTGAACATGAACTTGGTCATATGCAAGAAAGAAATGCAAGACTTGTGAATGTAGAAGATAGACCAGTAGAAAAAGATGATACAGTTGTTATTGATTTTGAAGGATTTGTAGATGGTGTTGCATTCGAAGGTGGAAAAGCAGAAGAACATGAACTAGTTATTGGAAGCAATACTTTTATACCAGGATTTGAAGACCAAATTATTGGAATGAAAATAGACGAAGAGAAAGAAATTAATGTTACTTTCCCAGAAGAATATTTTTCTAAAGATTTAGCTGGAAAAGAAGCTATGTTCAAAGTAAAATTACATGAAATTAAAAAGAAAGAATTACCAGCATTAGATGACGAATTTGCAAAAGATGTAAGTGAATTTGATACTTTAGAAGAACTAAAAAAATCTATTAAAGAAAAATTAGAAGAGCAAAATGCATCAAGAGCAAAATATGAAACAGAGGATGCTGCTATTAAAGCCGTATGTGATAATGTAAAAATAGAAATTCCATCGGGAATGATAGAAACAGAAACAGATAATATGATAAGAGACATTGAACAAAGATTAATGTATCAAGGATTGAACTTAACACAATATCTTCAAATGATGCAAAAAACAGAAGCCGATATGAGAAAAGAATTTGAAGAACAAGCAACACAAAATGTAAAAACAAAACTAGTATTAGAAGCGATTATTAAAGCAGAAAAAATAGAAGCATCTGAAGACGAAATAAAGGCAAAGGCAGAAGAAATGGCTAAAAATTATGGAAGAGATGCAGAAGAGATGCTAAAAAATGATGCTCTTAAAGTATACATAGCAGATACATTAAAAACAGAAAAAGCAGTTGACTTTATTGTAAAAAATGCTAAAATAAAATAAGTAAAATAAAAGGAAAAGTTAGGGGTGGATTATATTTTATAAAAAAAGAAATAAATTTACCGCTAACTTATCTTTATTTGTAAGAAAAAGGAGGAAACAGAAATGTTAAATAATAGTTTAGTACCTTATGTTATAGAGCAAACAGCAAAAGGAGAAAGATCTTATGATATTTTCTCAAGATTATTAAAAGATAGAATTATCTTCTTAGGAGAAGAAGTAAATCCAACTACAGCAAGCTTAGTTATTGCACAATTACTGTTTTTAGAGTCAGAAGATCCAGACAAAGAAATTTATTTATATATTAATAGTCCGGGAGGTTCTATTACAGACGGAATGGGAATTGTAGATACCATGAATTATATTAAATGCCCTGTATCTACTATGTGTATAGGGCTTGCTGCTAGTATGGGTTCTGTACTTTTAGCATCAGGAGAAAAAGGAAAGAGATTTGCTACACCAAATGCAGAGATATTAATTCATCAACCATTAATCGGTGGTGGCGGAATTTCTGGACAAACAACAGAAATTCAAATTCATGCAGAGCATATGATTCGTACAAGAGAAAAATTAAACAAATTGTTAAGTGATAGAACAGGTCAACCAATTGATGTGATTAACCGTGATACAGAAAGAGACCATTGGATGACGGCTAAGGAAGCATTAGATTATGGAATTATTGATGGCATAATTGAAAAAAAAGCATAAAATAGAGAAGAAGAGGCAAAAATATACTAAAGAATAGAAATAGAAGAAAAAGGAGAAAGAAATGGCAAAGACAAATAATAGCAATATTAGATGTTCGTTTTGTGGAAAATCACAAGATGCAGTAGAAAAAATTATTGCAGGACCAGGTGTGTTTATTTGTAACGAATGTATAAAAGTATGCTCTCAAATAATGGAAAACGAAGACTATGAGGACGAAGAAGATACCTATACCCTAAGTCAAGGAGAAGATAAATTACCTAGTCCAGCAGAAATTAAAAAGGTATTAGATAGCTACGTAATAGGACAAGAAGATGCAAAAAAAACTTTATCAGTAGCGGTGTATAATCACTATAAACGTATTTATCATCCAAAACAAGATGAAGATGATGTGGAAATTCAGAAAAGTAACGTATTACTACTAGGTCCGACAGGATGCGGAAAAACACTTCTTGCACAAACACTTGCCAAAATTCTAAAAGTTCCATTTGCTATAGCAGATGCTACTACTTTAACAGAAGCTGGCTATGTAGGAGAAGACGTAGAAAATATTTTGCTTAAACTAATACAAAATGCAGAGTATGATATGGAAAAAGCAGAAAGAGGAATTATCTACATTGACGAAATAGATAAAATTACAAGAAAATCTGAAAATCCATCTATTACAAGAGATGTTAGTGGAGAAGGTGTACAACAAGCCCTTCTAAAAATTATAGAAGGAACAGTGGCATCTGTTCCACCACAGGGAGGAAGAAAGCATCCACAACAAGAATTAATACAAATTAACACAGAAAATATTCTATTTATCTGTGGAGGAGCTTTTGAAGGACTAGATAAAATTATTAATAGCAGAATTGGTACAAAAGCAATTGGATTTGGTGCAGATATTAAGAGTCAAAAACAAGTGGATAAATATAAAATATATGAACAACTATTACCACAAGATTTATTAAAGTTTGGACTAATTCCAGAATTTGTAGGAAGACTTCCTATTGTAGCAACGCTAAGAGAATTAGATAGAGATACTTTGATTAAAATAGTAACAGAGCCAAAAAATGCATTGGTAAAGCAATATCAAAAACTATTAAAACTAGATGATGTAGACTTAGAGTTTGAGAAAGAAGCATTAGAAGCAATTGTAGATAAAGCCATAGAAAGAAAAACTGGTGCAAGAGGCTTACGTTCTATTATAGAAGAAATCATGAGAGACATTATGTTTGATATCCCATCTCATCCAGACATAGAAAAATGCATTATTACCAAAAATACAGTAGAAAAGGGAGAAAGCCCAAAACTAGTGATTAACCCTCATAAAAAAACTAGTGTAAAAGCAGAAGGTAAACCAGAAAGAAAGAATACAAATCAGAAGGAAGAAACTGCATAAAACCTCTTGCATTTCATTACAAAAAATGTTATGATAAAAAACATAAAATAAGAGAAAAACAAAAACAAGGACAACACAAATAAAAAAAGCCACAAGAGAGCTAGGCAAAAGAAATGGTGGGAGCCTAGTTGGAACTATTTTGTTTGTTATCACCTTTGTTGTTTTTATACTGAAAAATAGTAAGTATAAACGTATGGATTTAGCATTTCTCTGCGTTAAAGAGAAAAGAAAGAGAAAAACAATGTGAGATTGTTTTTAAATTAGGTGGTACCGCGGAAAAAAAGAGCCTTTTCGTCCTAAAAGTTATTAGGAGAAGGGCTCTTTTTCATGTATTCATATGGTACATGCTGGATAAGAAAAGGAGGATTAAAAAATGGAAGAATTAAAAATAGGAAGAGTGTACAGACATTTTAAAGGAAATTATTGTTTTGTAGAAAACGTAGCGTATGATTCCGAAACAAAAGAGAGAATGGTAGTATATAAACCACTATACCAAAGAGAGGATAATCGTATGATTTGGGTAAGACCAGAAAAAATGTTTTTAGAGGAAATTCCAGAAAGACCAGATAATATTACAGGACAAAAACATAGATTTGAGTTAGCAGAGGAAATAGAAAAAAATTATCTAAAATAAAAGGAGAGGAGAAAAAGACATGTATAAAAAAGTAGAATTGAAACAAGATGGATTTGTAGGCATGGAAAAAGAAGTAAGAGACTTATGGGATAAAGAAAATATTATCCAAAAGAACTTTGACAAAAACAAAGGAAAAAAATATTTTACTTTTTATGATGGACCACCTACAGCAAATGGAAAGCCTCATGTAGGGCACGTATTAACAAGGGTAATTAAAGACATTATACCTCGTTATAAAGTAATGAAGGGATATGACGTTATTCGTAAAGCTGGTTGGGATACACATGGACTACCAGTAGAATTAGAAGTAGAGAAGAAATTAGGTATTTCAGGAAAACAACAAATAGAAGAATATGGGGTAGAGAAATTTATTGGAGAATGTAAAGATAGCGTATTTACTTATGTATCTATGTGGGAGGAAATGACAAAGAAAACAGGTTTCTGGGTAGATATGAAAGATCCTTATGTTACTTACCAAGATAATTATATAGAATCTGAATGGTGGGCATTAAAACAAATGTGGGATAAAGGACTTCTATATGAAGGACATAAAGTAATGCCATATTGCCCACGTTGTGGAACTGCACTTTCTTCTCATGAAGTAGCACAGGGATATAAAGATGTGCAAGATTTAACTTGTACTTGTAAATTCAAAGTAGTAGGAGAAGACAATACTTACTTTTTAGCATGGACTACTACACCATGGACACTTCCTTCCAACTTAGCACTTTGTGTTAACAAAGCCTATACTTATGCTTACGTAAAAGTAGAAAGACCAATTATAGATGGAAAAATGCAAGAAGAAGGAAATCCAGAAATCTATATTTTAGCAAAAGATTTAATTCCACAAGTATTAAAAGGAATGGAATATGAGCTATTAAAAGAAGTAAAAGGTAGCGAATTATTAGGAATGAAGTATGAACAACTAATGCCATTTGCGAAAGTAGATGGAAAAGCATTTGTTGTCATCCATGGAGACTACGTTACGATAGAAGATGGTACAGGTATTGTACACATTGCACCTGCTTATGGTGAAGATGATAGCTTTGTTTCTAAACAAAATGGAATCGCTTTTGTGAACCTAGTAGATAAAGAAGGAAAATTTGTCCCAGAAGTAGAACCATGGGCTGGAAAATTTGTAAAGGATTGCGACAAAGATATTTGTATTTGGCTTGCAAGACAAAATAAATTATTTGGTTCTGCAAAACATATGCATAGTTATCCACATTGCTGGAGATGTGATACACCACTTTTATATTATCCAAAAGAAAGTTGGTTTGTAAAAATGACAGCAGTGCGCGACAAATTATTAGAAAATAACAATAAAATTCATTGGATGCCAGATACCATTCGTACAGGACGTTTTGGAAAATTCTTAGAGAATGTTATCGATTGGGGTATTTCTAGAGATAGATATTGGGGAACACCACTTCCAATTTGGAGATGTAGTTCTTGTGGACATCTAGAATGTATTGGTAGTAGAAAAGAATTAGAAGAAAAAGGAATTAACGTTCCAAAAGGAGTAGAACTTCATAAACCATATTTAGACCCAATTCATTTAAAATGTCCAGAATGTGGAAAAGAAATGATCAGAGAAAAAGAAGTAATTGATTGCTGGTTTGATTCTGGTTCAATGCCTTTTGCACAATGGCATTATCCTTTTGAAAACGAGGAAATCTTTAAACAAAATTTCCCAGCACAATTCATTTCAGAAGCAGTAGACCAAACAAGAGGCTGGTTCTATACCTTACTTGCAATTTCTACTTGTATATTTGATACCAATCCTTTTGAGAATTGTATTGTATTAGGGCATGTACTAGATAGCAAAGGGCTTAAAATGTCAAAGCATTTAGGCAATGTAGTAGATCCATTTGATGTACTAAATTCAGTAGGAGCAGATGCTACACGTTGGCATTTCTATACATCTTCTGCACCATGGCTTCCAACAAGATTTTCTATTAAAGATGTAGAAGAAACACAAAGAAAATTTTTGTCTACTTTATGGAATGTATATTCTTTCTATGTACTATATGCAGAAATTGACCAAATCAATCCATTAACTTTTGGCAAGATAAATAGCAGTAATGTAATGGATCAATGGATTTTATCGAAATTAAATACATTAGTAAAAGATATAGACCAAAAATTAGAGCAATATGATATTACAAATGCAGCATTAGAAATAGAAGAATTTACAGATGAGTTATCTAATTGGTATGTACGTAGAAATAGAGCAAGATTTTGGGCACATGAAATGACAGAAGATAAAAAAGCAGCTTTTGCTACACTATATCAAGTATTAGTAACTTTATCTAAAGTAGCCGCACCATTTGTACCATTTATTACAGAAGAAATTTATCAAAACTTAGTAGTAGGATTAGATAGCAAAGCACCAGAAAGTGTACACTTATGTGATTGGCCAGTGGCAGACGAAAAGGCTATCAACAAAGAATTAGAAAAAGAGATGGGACTTGCTTATACAATTGTAAAATTAGGAAGAAGTGCAAGAAATGCAGCTAATATTAAAAATAGACAACCACTTTCTGAAATGCTAATTTCTGCTCAAGAATTACCAGAATATTATGGTGATATTGTAAAAGATGAGCTAAATATCAAAAAGGTAGTGTTAGGAGCACAAATGTCAGATTACGTTAATTTTGAAATAAAACCAAACCTACCAGTTTTAGGAAAGGCTTATGGAAAACTAATTCCACAAATTAAGCAAGAAATTGCAAAGAAAGACCAAATGGAACTTGCTTTAAAAATACAAAAAGGTGATACAGAAACAATTAGCATAGATGGTACAGAAATAGAACTAAACAAAGACAATCTATTAATTACAATGCAAGGAAAAGAAGGATTTGCTTTTAGTGGAGAAGGCGAAATAGGTGTTGTATTAGATACCACTATTACAGAAGAGCTAAAAGAAGAAGGCTATATTAGAGAGATTTTATCTAAGGTGCAAAATATGAGGAAAGATAGTGGATTTGAAGTATTAGATAGAATTCATCTTTATCTAGCAGGAAACGAAAAACTAGAAAGCATTGTAAAGAAATACGAAGAACAATTAAAAACAGATACGCTTTCTAATCATATTTACTACGATGCAGAAAGAAACGATTATACAGAAACTACAGTCAATGGAGAAAATTTGAAAATGGCAGTAGAAGTAGTAAAATAGCAAAAAATGCAGGAGAAGAAAATGTAGGAACTCCTGCATTTTTTTGCGTAATTCAGAATTAAATGGATATTAAGCTTTGCAATTTAAAACCTTTTATGGTATACTTTTCTTATTATTAGAAATGGAGAGTGATAAAAATGATGCATACACTATGTAAATATGCAGATGAAACTGAACTTGTTATATCTGATATTATAAAAGATGATAATGGAGAAGAAACTATAAGAGTTGTTTTTGAAAGACCAAAAGAATATGGTTTTGATACTATAATATTTGAACTTCCAAGTTATAAAATTATAGAAAGAGATGGAAAATATACAGATGAAGAAGTGGAATTATTTAAAACAGTTGTAGAACAAGGAGCAGCACACTTTTACAGAATAGCAAGAGAAGGAGGACTAGAAAGTGCCTAATATATTTGAAACAATGCGGATATAGTGTATATTTTTGGTCTAATGAAAATAACGAGCCAATTCATATACATATATCAAAAGGAAAACCAACAGGAAATTCTACAAAAGTATGGCTAACAAAAAAAGGTGGTTGCATAATTGCAAATAATAAAAGTAATATTCCGGAAAAAGATTTAAAGAAGATACTAGAATTATTATCTGATAACTATTTTTTTGTTTTAGCAAAATGGAAAGACTATTTTAAAGGTCAAGAAATAAGATTTTATTGCTAATACCAATACCAAATATTAATAATAAATTTTTAAATGATATTTATGTTTTTTAGCTAACTTAAAAATAATCTTGAAATTATGGAAATAAGTAACCACTAGAAAACAAATATAAAATAAGAAAAAGAGATAAGAAACGATATAATCCTCTTTGTAAAGAAGCACAAGGAGGATTTTTTAGTATGTATAAGCGAAAAAATAAAGAAAACGGAATAACGATGATTACATTAGCAGTAACTATTATTGTTTTAATTATTTTAGCTGGTGTAAGTATTAATACTTTAATTGGAGATAATGGAATTATTACGAAGGCAAGGCAGGCAAGAGAGAATATAGAACTTTCTAAAATAAAAGAAGAAGAGCAATTAAATAATCTATATGAAGAAATGGTAAACGGTGGAGAAGGAATTTTTGATGATACTACAGCAGATGCTATAGAGAAACTAGAAAATTTTAGAAGAATAATTGCTACAGCCATAACAAATGAAGGAGTACAAACAGAAGAGACGGATACAGCAGAAACAATGGCAGAAAATATAGGAAAGATTTTACAAGAAAGAACAAAAAATGCAACAGCAACAGCCGATAATATTTCTGAAGGAAAAACAGCATGGGTAAATGGGAAATTAATCATAGGTAATGGAGTAGATAATGATAAATCAAAGGAAATTAATGAGATAGTGCTAATAAAGAATATTACTGGAAATGGAAATTTAGAAGTGCAGCAAATATCTTATACCTCAGACGGAACGTATTCTTATCTGATATGTGATGCAGGACAAGATGGAAAAACGTTAACGAATGGAAAAGTATTATTTCAATCAGAATTATATAGTATAGGAGGAGCACATAAACATCAATTATCGATTGTTCAAATAGAGAAAGGAAATTATGTGACTGTTAGTGGCTGGTGTGCAACATTGTATGGAATGAACTGAAATTATGATATATATATATAAAATAAAAACTTTTAAAATCCATCGAATTCGGTGGATTTTAAATTTTACACTTTTGTTTTAAAACTAGTTGCCCTAAGAAAAATAGTATGTTACAATAGGTTACTGAAAAATAAAAAAGGAGGCGAAACATGATGGATAGCAAAGAATGGGAAAAAGAAAAAGCAAATTTGCAAGACGTTATACAAAAATATAAGGAAATTATGGAATATTACGATTTAAAACTAGAAGCTCTGCCAAAAATATACAAGAATAATCCTTATATGCTGAGCAATCTAATGGAAATGTATATGCAAAAATTAAGGTTGATGGAAAAAAGCACAGGTAAACCTTATTTTGCAAGACTAAATTTTCATAGGGATGGAGAATCAAAAGTAGAAGAATTGTACATTGGAAAAGTTGGTGTAATGGATGAAGCGAATCATAATATTGTCATAGATTGGAGAGCACCAGTTGCTTCTATGTATTATGATAGCAATCTTGGAAGAGCTTCGTACAAGGCACCAGAAGGAATATGTACAGGAGAGTTACTTTTAAAAAGACAATATGAAATAGAAAATGAAAGTTTAAAAAGTTTTCAAGATGTGGACACTGTTTCAGATGATGAGCTATTAAAACCATATTTAAATGCAAGTGCAGATAATAGATTAAAAAATATTGTTTCTACCATTCAAAAAGAACAAAATGAAATTATACGAGAGCCAATTACAAAAAATATGATTATACAAGGCGTAGCAGGAAGTGGAAAAACTACAGTAGCACTACATAGAATTGCTTATTTAGTATACAATAATCGTGACAGTATAAAACCAAATCAATATTTGGTGATTGGACCTAATAAATTCTTTGTAAATTATATCTCCGGTGTGTTGCCAGACTTAGATGTAGAAAATGTAAAACAACTTACTTATGAAGAATTATGTGCAGAATTCTTACAAGAAAATATGCAAATTATCGAAGAAGATAAAAAATTAATTACATCCATTTCTCAGGAACAACAATTAACCTATGAAAAATTTAAAGTCTCTATGGAATTTAAAAAGTTATTGGATACATGGATACAAAACAAAAGTGAAACAATTCTTCCTAAAAAAGGAATTGAAATAAAAGGGTATGAAGTAGTATCTATGGAAACCATTCAAAATATTTATTTTTCTATTGAAGAAAACATCGTTTACGATACGCTAAAAAAGAGATTAGATAGAACCAGTTTAATGTTAATAAAATATATAGAAGACAATTATGACAGTATTTTAGAAAAAGTCAAAGAACAGTATAAGAATAAGGTAAACGAAGTATCTAAAGAAATGCAGGAGAAGGAACTAGAAAAATTAAATTATGTAGAAAAAGAAATGAAAAATAGCTGCAAAGCTAGTATACAAAAATATTTTAAAAGTATTCTTCCTAATAGCATTCGTGTATATATAGAATTTCTTACAAATTTAAAACAAAATGTTAATCCAGAATTTTATCCTCTTATAGAAAAAAAGATACCAGCCAATATAAAGAATATAAAAGAAAGAAAAGTAGAGTTTGAAGACTTAAGTGCATTAATCTATCTTAAGTGCAAATTACTAGGAGTAGAACCCTATGAGAAATATAAGCAAGTAGCAATAGACGAAGCACAGGATTTCGGGGACTTTAGTTTTTTTGCCTTAAAGAGCTTATTAAAAAATGCAACGTTTAGTATATTTGGGGATTTAGCACAATCCATCTACCAATATAGAGGAATAAAGGATTGGAAAACAGTAATAGAAGATACTTTTTCTGAAAAATGTGAAATGAAATATTTATTAAAGAGTTATAGAACGACAACAGAAATTATGAATGCAGCTAATCATATTACCAATTATATAAACTTAAATGTAGCAAAACCTGTTATTAGACATGGAAAAAATGTTAGCTATTGGAAATATCAAAATCAAGAAGAACAAATTCATACAATAAAAACAATTCTAAAACAGTATAAGGAGAATCAATATAAAACAGTAGCAATTATTTGTAAAGAGGAAGAAGAGGCTAATGATATTTATAATAAGTTACAGGCAGAAAATAGAGAAATTCATAATATAACGGATTCCGATACACAGTATAAAGGAGGAATATGCACCATAACTAGCTATTTAGCAAAGGGATTAGAATTTGATGGAGTAATTGTTACCAATGCCTCAGAGGAGGAATATCATTCCAAAAAGAAAATAGATATGAAGTTATTGTATGTAGCTATGACTAGACCATTACATGAATTAAATGTACTTTATCATAATAGTATTGTAAAACCGTTGCAAGAGGAGATAGAATAAGTGCGTATCTTGGTAACTTTTACTTTAAATCCCTTGTGTTTCTAATAAAAACCTTGTATAATAGAAAAGAAGGTGAAAAAGTAGAATGCAAAAGAAAAGATGGATAGGGAGAATTTTTTCTCTCATTGTGAGTGTTGTCATTATGATAATAGGCTATACCATTTATCAAAATTATAATTTTAATGAGTATATTAAAGCAGAAAGTACAAGGGGGCTATCTAACTTTACTAGAGATGCCGAAGTTACTTATGCAAATAATGTAAGGAGTTATAAAATAGAAAATACGGATTATAACAATGCCGTATTTTATAAAACAATACAAGTAGAACCAAATACACCATATAAAGTGGCTTGTATGATAAAAACGCAAAATGTGGAGACGAAAAATGCCTATACAGATGCAGGAGCACATATTGGAATTCTAGGAACAACAGAAAAATCGGATAATGTAATAGGAACATCGGACTGGACGAAAGTAGAATTTTTATTTAATTCTAAAAATAGAACAGAAGTAACCATTCAATTTGGGCTGGGAGGTTATGCTGGCGAATGTAAGGGAACAGCGTGGTTTTCAGACTTTTCTTTAGAAATGGGAGTAGCAGATACTTCTAAGGAATGGAATTTTCTATGTTTGCTATTTCAAGAAACAAAGGTAAATATGGATGGGACAGAGTTAGATTTTCGTTTAACAGCAACAGACATAGAGGATATGAGCTTATGTATGCAAAGATTTTCCAGTTCGCTTTCAGAAATGTCAAATCAAAAAATAGCAGTTAATTATGATATGATACAGATAAATACACCAATTACGCATTTAACTCATGATGAAGAAAATGGCTATTATCTAGCGCCAATGGATATAGAAAATGTATTGCAAGAATATGTGGAACAAGGAAAATATGACCATATTTTTGTATGCTTCCGTACAGGAGATTTAAATCAGAAAATAGAAGATGAAAATGGAGATTGGATGGGTCTTCGGAGGAATGGATTATCGCAACGTAGGATATTCTAATATACGTATTCCAGAAGATGACAAAGACTATACCTATAAATATGATTATCGTGCAAATACTTTTCCAGAAGAAGTATTTGTCCATGAATTTTTACATACCTTAGAGAGAAATGCTGAAGAATATGGCTATGAGGTACCAGCACTTCATGATAGTAGTAGGTACGGTTACCAAAGTGAGCCATTCATACGTTTGAAAAATTGGTATCAAGACTATATGAACCGAGAAATAGACTATCAGGGAGCAAAAATAGGATTACCTGCAGAAATTTACGCTATAAAGCCAGTAAAAACATCAAATTTTGAATTTTCAAATACCATAGAGGCTTTTGCAGAACCAGATAGCATTCTAGAAGAAATACAAATGATGTTTGGAAGAGTTTGGGACATCTTCCAAGGAAATAAAACATAGAAAATAAAAGCAATCATAAAAAATCAGGAAGGGAAAGAATAAAAGTGAAAGTAGAAGAGTTTAATTACGAATTACCAGAAGAATTAATTGCACAAACACCAATAGAAAAAAGAGATGAATCCAGATTAATGGTGTTAAATAGAGAAAAACAAACAATCGAACATAAAACCTTTAAAGATATTATAAACTATTTAGAACCGGGAGATTGTTTGGTAAGAAATAATACAAAAGTGATACCAGCTAGATTATATGGAAAAAAAGCAACTGGAGCAAAAATAGAATTTCTATTATTAAATAGAATAGAAGGGGATATATGGGAATGTATTGTAAGACCGGGCCATAAGTTAAAACCGGGTACAGAAGTAGAATTTGGAGATGGTATACTAAAAGCCACTATATTAGATGTGATGGAGGGAGGAACTAGAAAAGTTGCTTTCCAATATGAAGGCATATTTAATGAAATTTTAGATAAAATCGGATTAATGCCACTTCCACCTTATATTCATGAGTCTTTAAAGGAAAAAGATAGATATCAAACTGTATATGCAAAATATGAAGGCTCGGCAGCAGCTCCAACAGCAGGACTACATTTTACAGAAGATTTATTCAATGAGATAAAGAAGAAAGGAGTAGAAATTGCCAACGTCACACTACATGTAGGAATAGGTACCTTTCGTCCAGTAAAAGTAGAAAACGTGGAAGAACATCATATGCATTCCGAACATTTTTATATCAAACAAGAAGATGCAGACAAAATCAACAAGGCAAAACAAAATGGAAAGAGAATTATCGCTGTAGGAACCACTTCTTGTAGAGTACTAGAAACCATAGCAGATGAAAAAGGCATGGTAAAACCTACGGAAGGAGATACACAAATATTTATCTATCCAGGTTATTCGTTTAAATGTTTAGATGGATTAATTACTAATTTCCACTTGCCACAATCTACACTATTAATGCTAGTTTCTGCATTAGCTGGAAAAGATTACATTATGAGAGCATACAAAGAGGCAGTAAAAGAAAAATATAGATTTTTTAGTTTTGGGGATGCTATGCTTATTTTATAAAGAGGAAAAATTCATAAACAGAAAGGATGTAAAGATGAAACAAGCAATTACTTATGAATTATTACATACCTGTAAACAAACAGGAGCAAGAAGAGGCGTAATACATACTCCTCATGGAGATATACAAACACCTATTTTTATGCCGGTAGGTACACAAGCTACGGTAAAAAGTATGACACCGGAAGAATTGAAAGAAGAGGTAAAAGCACAAATTATTTTGTCTAATACCTATCATTTATATTTACGACCAGGTCATGAAATTGTAAAGGAAGCAGGAGGTTTGCATTCTTTTATGAGATGGGACAGGCCTATTTTAACAGATAGCGGTGGTTTTCAAGTGTTTAGCTTGGGGGACTTAAGAACTATTTCAGAAGAAGGTGTTGTTTTTAAATCTCATTTAGATGGAAGCAGGCATGAATTTACACCAGAAAAAGTAATGGAAATAGAAGAAGCCTTAGGCTCTGATATTATGATGGCTTTTGATGAATGTTGCCCTTATCCTTCTACTTATGAATATACAAAACAATCTATGGAAAGAACTACTAGATGGGCAATTCGTTGCAAAGCAGCACATAAAACGGTAGAAAAACAGGGGCTTTTTGGCATTATACAAGGAGGCTTTTATAAAGATTTAAGAAAACAAAGTGCGGAAGAGTTAATAGCATTAGATTTACCGGGATATGCTATTGGTGGAATTAGTGTAGGAGAGCCAAAGGAAGAATTTTTAGATATTTTAAGATATACCACACCACTTATGCCAGAGGATAAACCTCGTTATTTAATGGGAGTAGGAACACCAGATTATCTATTAGAAGCGGCACTTGCAGGAATTGATATGTGCGACTGTGTACTGCCAACTAGAATTGCCAGAAATGGTACAGCCATGACAAGTAGAGGAAAAGTAGTAGTAAGAAATGCTACTTATGAAAGAGATTGGTCGCCTTTAGACCCAGAATGTGACTGTTATACTTGCAAAAATTATACCAGAGGCTATATTAGACATCTTGTAAAAGCAAATGAGATATTAGGCATTAGACTATTGTCACTTCACAATTTAAGGTTCTTGACGAAATTAATGGAAAGAGTTAGAATAGAAATAGAGAATGATAATTTGGGTAACTTTGTGAAAGAATTCTACCAAAAATATTATGGAGAATAAATTTGAGGTAGAAAGAATAATGTGGTTTATGACTTAAAAAACATGGACAGAAATGGCAAAAGATAAGAAAAATAGGGAGGATGCTATGGAAATTATAGGAAGCAATTTGTCGAAAAAAGAGCAAAAAAATAAAAGGATGATGAAATGGATTATTATCATGATTATTATTTTGTTACTAATTAGTATTGCTCTAGGTATTGTTATTTTTTATTTAAGAGGACAAGCATTTAAATTTACCATTGATGGAACATCAGTAAATACTAGTCAAATGCCAAGTGACTTGTTTATTTTTGAAGGAGAAGAGGTATATGTTTCTATTAGAGATATAGCATCTTATGTAGGCTATAGGTCTTATAATGGAGGTTATAGACAATATACAGAAAAAACCAACCAGTGCTATGTACAGAATGCCAATGAGGTTTGTACTTTTGAACAAGATTCCACAACCATTTACAAAAATGCACCGGACGAAATGGATTATGAAGCATTTGAACTTGCTCTTCCAGTAGTTAATAGAAACAATAAATTATATACCACAATCGAAGGTATTAGTTTAGCATGTAATTTAAGTATGGCTTATGATGCAGAAGATAATCGTATGACCATTTATACTTTGCCATATTTGGTAAACTATTATACAACCAATATGACACAAACAGTCGCTTTAGACGATTTTCAAAATCAAAAAGCATTAAGATATGGATTAGTGGTGGTACAAGATGCCATAGAAGGAGCTACTTCTAGTAGTAATACAACTATTAATTATGGAATCTATTCTACAACCGGACAAGAAATTGTAGGAATGAGATATACAGGAATTGAGTTTGTAGAAGGAAACCAAGAATTTATTGTTACAACAAGGGAAGGAAAAGTAGGAATAGTAACGGCAGATGGTACTACAAAAGTAAATCCACAATATGATAGTTTAAAACAAATGGATAGAGACCTAAATATGTATTTAGCAGAAGTAAATGGAAAATATGGAGTTATTGAGAGAAATGGAAAAATATTAATTTATCCAGAATATGACCAAATTGGAATTGATGCAGAAGATTTTCCAAGTAATGAAATCAAAAATCAATATATATTATATGAAAATGCTATTCCAGTACAAAGAGATGGCAGATGGGGATTGTATGATGTAAGAGGAAATTTAATTCTGCCAATAGAATATGCAGGATTTGGCTGTATTGCTAATAATAATACCAATACACAAACCATCAATAATTTGCTATTAATTCCTGAAATAAAAGCAATAGTTGTATCCAGAACCTATACGATAGAAAATAATAGAACGGTAACTTACTATGGATTAGTAAACTATTTAGGAAAAGAATTAATTGTACCAGCACTTACCACCATTTATTCTGTTACAGAAAATAATAGGGATACTTATAGTATGTTATATAATGGAAATACAATGGATGTATTAGAATATATTAATACTTTTGTAGATATAGAAACATTAAATGATGAAGAACAAACAAACCTTATTACGACAAATTCTATTACTAACACCGCAGTTTAATTGCAATTTAGGGACGTTCCTTAAATTGCAGAAAATGAATTTTAGAAGATGTTCCTTAAAGTTCTACGAGGATAAAAAGGAAAAGAACAGAAATCTTGTTCTTTTCCTTTTCTTCTTTGCATACAATAGTAACAAAAAAGAGGAAAAGGAGAAGAATATGGATAATATAGACAAAAGTGAATGGATGCAAAATATCATTCGTGTGGTAAAGGGAAGTATTGCGGCAATTATTATTACATTAATTTGCTTATTTATTTTTGCATTGCTTCTTACCTATACGAGTATACAAGAAAACACCATTCAGCCAGTAATTATTGTGATTACAGCCATTAGTATATTAATAGGAAGTTCCATTAGCACAATGCATGTAAAGAAAAAAGGCTTTTTGTATGGGAGTTTAGTGGGGGTTATTTATATCGTTACAATTTATTTATTATCTGCTGTTACAGGCTCCGGATTTTCGCTTAGCATTTATAGTGGAATAATGATAGGAGCCTCTATAATAGCTGGCATGCTTGGTGGCATGATAGGCGTAAATATAGGAGTGAAATAAGAAGAGAAAAACTAGAGTGAATAAACACTTTTTTTAATGTCTGTGATAATTTTAAATTTCGAACAATTTTTATGCTAGTATATGGATCAGGATTAAGGATAGGAGAAGTAGCAAATTTAAGAGTAGAAGATATAGATAGCAAAAAGATGAGG
>CALXBX010000018.1 GCA_944386655.1 uncultured Clostridia bacterium
CATGGAATTTATAAAATCAGTCATTCAAAATAGAAATTTGATATGGCAATTAGGAAAGAACGATTTTAAAAATCGTTTTGCAAGTACAAGCTTAGGTAGTATATGGGGGTTCTTGCAACCTTTCATTTTCATGCTAACTTATGTGATTGTATTTAATTATATTTTAAAAACAGGTAGTTCAGGAGATTATCCATACATTGTTTGGTTTTTACCAGGTATGGCTATGTGGATGACCATTAATGATAGTATTGTGTCTGCTAGTAGCTCAATACGAACTTATAGCTATTTAGTAAAAAAGGTAGTGTTTCCAGTAGATGTTATCCCTACTATTTCTATTGTAGCGTCTAGCTTTGTTTCTATTTTCTTAATGCTGGTAGCAACAGTGGTTTGCTGTATATTTGGCTATTTTCCACAAATACTTATGCTATTGTATATGATAGTGGCAGCGTATTGCTTTATTATTGCTTTTACAAGATTTACTTCTGCGCTTACTACTTTAGTACCGGACTTTGCTCAATTATTAAATATTTTAATGCAGTTATTTTTCTGGTTTACACCAGTTATTTGGAATTTATCTATGGTACAAGACCATGGTATTTTATTGAATTTGATGAAATGTATGCCTTTTACTTATTTAGTAACCGGATTTAGAGATGTATTTTTAGAGGGAAATATTGCGTTAGAAGCAAATGGCATTTTTACCATTGTGTTTTGGATAATTACCATTATTATGTTTTTATGGGGTAACTCTGTATTTAAGAGAAGTAAAAAAGACTTTGCAGATGTATTATAAAAAAGAAAGGATAGAACTATGAGTGAACAAAAACAAGAGAACAATCCAGTAATGATTCAAATTGACCACATAGAAAAAGAATATAAAATGTTTCATCGTAAGCAAGATAGATTAATAGAAACCATTTTTCCTAGAATAAAAAGACATGAAAATTTTAAGGCAATGAAGGACTTTAATTTAACTGTAAATAAAGGAGAAGTACTAGGTGTTTTAGGAAAAAATGGAGCAGGAAAATCTACTCTTCTTAAGATGATAACAGGAGTAGTAACTCCTACAAGAGGTACCATTAAAGTAAATGGAAAAATTAGTTCCTTATTGGAATTAGGAGCCGCTTTTAACATGGAGCTAACTGGAATAGAAAATATTTATCAACATGGACAAGTAATGGGACTAACAAAAGAAGAAATAGAAGAAAGAAAACAGGATATTATCGATTTTGCAGATATAGGCGACCATTTATCACAACCTGTAAAGACCTATTCTTCTGGTATGTTTGCAAGACTTGCTTTTGCATGTGCTATCAATGTAGATCCAGATGTACTAATTGTAGACGAGGTTTTATCGGTAGGAGATATGGCATTTCAATTAAAATGTTTTAAAAAATTTGAACAATTTAAAGAGGCTGGAAAAACTATTTTATTTGTTTCACACAATATTTCCGATATTATCCGTAATTGTACAAGAGCCATTATTATAGATAGCGGAGAAAAAGTATTTGATGGGGAAGTAAAAGATGCAGTAGAAGCCTACAAAAAAATAGTAGCCAAAGTAGAAGAAAAAGACCATGCAAAAGAAATAGAAAAGGAAAAAGCAAATGAAGAAAGCAAAGAAAATACAAAGGAACAAAAATACGAAGTAGAATGGCAAACAAAACTAAACTTAAATCCAAATTGTATTTCTTATGGAAATGGAATGGCAGATATTATCGATTTTGGAATTTTCGATACAAAAGGTAATCCTCTTCCTATAATAGAAAACAATAAAGAGGTAGTTTTAAAATCCAAAGTAGTGTTTCATGAAGATGTAGTAGACCCTATTTTTACTATGACGGTAAAAGACTTTAAAGGATTAGATATTATGGGAAGCAACTCTTTATATGAAAAGGTGGTAACCGGTAAATTTCATAAAGGAGAGGTAGCTGTTGCAGAATTTAGGCAAGTACTAAAATTAGCACCTAATAAATATACGTTATCTTTTAGTTGTACGCATTTTAATGCAAAGGGAGAGCTAGAAGTACTTAGTAGAAAATATGATGCAGTGTTAATAGAGGTAATGTCGGATAAAGATTGTGTGGGACTATATCGATTAGATTCTCATATAACAGTAACCAGAGTATAGGAAAGAACGATAATTCTTTTTCGACCAATAGAATGGGGAAGGAAGGTAAGTAAAGGATGACAAATAAACGTGAAGTAAATAAAAAGCAAGTAAAAAGAATCCTTTTACTACTCGTTTTGCTCATTGTTTTGATAGTAGGAATAACCATTGCCACGAAACCACAACAAGAAACCATTTTAACACAATTTTCTCCTACAACAGGCAGGCAAATGATGGGATATGCTATCCAAACGGATACTGGCAAATTAATTATGATTGATGGTGGGAATATAGGAGATGCGGAGGAAGTAGAAAAATACATTTTAGACCATGGAGGAGAAGTAGAAGCGTGGTTTATTACCCATATTCATACAGACCATGTAGGAGCATTTACACAAATTATACAAAATCCGGACATTACCATTCATCATGTTTATGTCTCTATAGCAGATAAACAATGGTACGAAACTTATGAGCCAAGCAGAAAAGAAGATGTCGATTCCTTTTTTGGGGCAATAGAGAAAAATGCCATACAGGAAAAAATAGAAGAGCCACAAGTAGGGCAAATATACCCTATCGATAATCTAGAAATAGAAATATTAGGAATCAAAAATCCAGAAATTACAGAAAACGCCATGAATAATTCGAGCATGGTATTTCAAGTAAGAACAGAAGATACTTCTCTTTTATTTTTAGGAGACACAGGAGAAGAGAGTAGTCAAAAATTATTAGATACTAAAAAAGATAAATTAAAAAGCGATATTGTGCAAGTAGCACATCATGGACAAGCAGGTGCAAGTAAGGAATTATATGAGACAGTAGAGCCTAAAATGGCGCTATGGCCAACCACTACTTGGCTTTGGAATAACGATAGTGGTACAGGAGAAGACTCCGGGCCATGGAAAACAAAAGAAACAAGAAGTTGGCTAAAGGAATTAGGTGTACAAAAAAACTATTTAGCACAAGATGGTGTGCAAACCATTACTATTCCGTAAAACGGAAAAATAAGGAATGGAGAAAGGAAAGTGTCTTACGTAAAATGTTAAATTGTAATGTGGGATACAAGGAATGAAAGATAAAAATGGAAAGTAAAACAATAGATGTGTTAATGGCAACCTATAATGGTGAAAAATATGTGGCAGAGCAAATAGAGAGTATTTTAAACCAAACGTATTCTGCTATTCGCCTGCTCATTTCAGACGATGCTTCAACAGATGGCACAAGACAAATACTACAAGAATATGCTAGGAAAGATAAACGAATTCAGCTATTTTTTCAAGAAAATAATTTGGGATATATTGGAAATTTTGAGTTTTTATTAACCAAAGTGGAAAATGAAATATTTATGCTATGTGACCAAGATGATGTTTGGAAAGCGGATAAAATACAAAAAACATATGAAAAATGTCAGATAGAGCAGGCAGATTTAGTATTTACAGATTTAGAAGTAGTGGACGAGCATTTAAAAACAATTTATCCTTCTTTTAATGATTATATGCTATTAACAAGAAAAATAAAAAAATATAGTAGTGATTATCGTATGCAATATTTATATAATTGTGTAACAGGATGTACCTTGCTTTCTAAAAAGAAATATATTCCAGATATGCTTCCTCTTCCAAAAGAGTCCAAATATGTAGTACATGATTTGTGGATAGCATTGACAGTAATGCTAAAAGGAGGAAAAGTTGCTTACTTAGATGAGAAAACAATCTATTATCGACAACATGGAAATAATCAAATTGGAACAGAAAAAACATCTCATAAATTTAAAAAATTAGACGAAGTGCGAAATTTATTTTTACAGGTAAAAATAGAACTCTTCACCGCCTATGTGAAGTATCCGAAAAATTTTCCAAAATTTTTACAAGAGCAAAACCAAAAAGCACTTGCTTATTTTGAGCATTTAAAAGAAGTAAAATATTTTAACATAAAAGGTTGGGGGATTTTTCACCGCCTGTACAAGACAGAAACAGTAAAATACTATTTACTACAATTTTGTATTATGAATTTGCCAGCCATAGCAAGGCTATTATTTGCTATTCGATATAGAGTATTAAAATGGTTAGGGAAAAGATGAACTTTGCAATTTAGGGACGTTCCTTAAATTGCAAAATATTTAAAGAAAAATATAAAATAGAAGATTTAGAATGTTAATAGTTATAAGTAGTCTTGAATTAGAAATTGAAAATTGCAATTTAAGGAACGTCCCTAAATTGCAAAGTTCATGAGAAAGGAATAGAGAATGCAAGAAAATGAAGGGATTTTAGAAAATGTTGCTAACATTATTTTAGAAGAAAAGCCAGAGGATTATGGAAAAAGAATAGAAAAGGGAGAAAAATTGGAAGAAATTCTCCATTTATCTGAGGTACGAGGAAACATCATTTCTTGGTATCCTGGGTTGAAAGGTGCTACGGTACTACAATTAAATGCAGGATATGGAGAGGTAACAGGAGTTTTATGCAAAAAAGCAGAGAAAGTAATCGCAGTAGAAGAGAATGAAGAAAAAGCAAAATTAATCCGTAAAAGATTTGAAACAATAGAAAATTTAATTGTAATAGGTGGAAGTTTAGAAAATATTGCTATCACAGAATTGGCGGATTTGGTAGTAGTGATAGATGTAAAAGATAGTAATATTGAAAAATATGTAGCATTTGCTAAAAAATATGTAAAAGAAGAAGGCAGAATCATTCTTACGGGAGAAAATCGCTTTGGAATGAAGGCGTGGGCTTCTAGCGAAGAAGAAAGACAGGTGGTACATAATAAAGAAAATACACTTTCTAGAAAAAGATGCGATAACCTATTTCAAAAAGAAGGCTTATTGGCTCGCTATGCTTACCCACTTCCAGATGATAAACTAACAAATGTGATTTTTACAGAAAATCATTTGCCAGATGTAGAAAATATGTCTAGAAATCTAGTTTACAAACAAGGCGTTGTTAGCTTCTCTGAAATGGATGCTTATCGTGCTATTTTTGAAGAAAATGCTAGTTTGTTTCCTTTTTTTGCAAATAGCTTTTTCATAGAATTAGGAAAAAAAGAATTACCAGAATTGCCAATTAAATGGGTTAGTTATGCCAATATGAGAAAAGACAAATATCGTATACAAACCGTAATTGGAACAGAAGAAGTAGTAAAAACAGCTGCCAACAAGAAGGCTCAAAAACATATAGAAAAGATGAAAAAGAATATTGATATTATGAAGAGCTTAGGAATTGCAACTTTAGACTACTATGAAGGAGATTGTATCAAAAGTCATTTTGTAAAAGATAAACCAACTTTAGATAAAGTGTTATTAGAAATTTATCGCGAGCAAGGTTTAGAGGCATTTATTGCAAAGATAAAAGAATATGCAACCTTTTTACAAGAAAAATTGCAAGGCATAGAGCAAAAAGAAGAACAAGAAACTGTATTTGAGAAATATAAAATAGCAGTAGAAAAAGAGCAATTACATGCGTTTCATTTTGTACAGTACGGATTATGGGATTTACTTTTTCAAAATTGTTTTGTTATAGAGGGAAAATACTATTTCTATGACCAAGAATGGTTAGAAGAAATCGTTCCAGTAGAATTTATGATTTATAGAGCTATTTTATATTATCATGAATTACATCAATATGTTACGATAGAGCAAGTATGGGGGCTACTGGGATATGGAGAAAAAGAAATAGAAGTTTTGAAACAATTAGACGATAAAATACAAGAAAAAATAAGAAAACCATTAGTTTGGAATTTATACACAAAGCAAGAATTAGAAAGTAAGCGCTATCGTAAATTAAAAGAGAAATATCAAAAGCAAATAGCAGAGACAGAGGAGAGAAAAGCAGAAATTAAGCAATTACAAGAAGCAGTAATAGAAAAAAATAATGAAGTGCAAATTATGAAAAGCTCCCTTTCATGGAAAATAACAAAACCGCTAAGAAATATAAGAGGAATAGGCAAGAAGAGTTAGTAAATCTAGGAGAATAGGTTATAGGTGCTTCCTTAAAAACCTAAATACAAAAGTAAGGAATGTAGAAGAAGTGAATATTACACATATCAAAAATGAAATTAGTTATTATTATAAAAAATATGGATTTATCAGAACTATCAAAAAATGTTTTAGCAAAATTGTTCATGCCATTAGTTATCGCATTAAGAACTACCAAGTGGCAAGAATGAATGATTATGAAAAATGGATTTATTATAATGAACCAAGCAAGGAAGAATTAGAAGAGCAGAGACACCATACCTTTGAAAAACAACCTAAAATTAGTGTGATTATTCCTATGTATAATACACCTAAGCAATATTTTGAAGAATTAGTAGATAGAATGATAGAGCAAACCTACTCCAATTGGGAGCTTTGTTTGGCAGATGGTAGTCCAGAAAAAAATAAAGAAATAGAAGAAATTTGCAAAAAAGATGATAGAATTCATTATCAATTTCTAGCAGAAAATAGAGGAATTTCTGGAAATACAAATGCAGCACTTATGATGGCAACAGGAGACTACATTTCTTTATTAGACCATGACGATTTATTAGCGCCATTTGCTTTATATGAGGTAGTAAAAACCATTAATGGACATCCAGAAGTAGAATTTATTTATTCAGACGAAGATAAATTTACTACTTTAGGAGGAAAAAGATTTGATCCACATTTCAAACCAGATTTTGCAATAGATACACTACGTTCTAACAATTATATTTGTCATTTTAGTACTTTCAAAAAAGAATTAATGGACAAATTAGGCGGATTTCGTAGTAATTATGATGGTGCACAAGATTATGATATTATCATTCGAATGAGTGAATTAACAGACAAAATCATACACATTCCAAAGATTTTGTATCATTGGAGAGTACATCCTGCATCTACTGCAGCAGCAACAGCAGGAGATGCAAAGCCATATGCTTTTGAGTCTGGTATACGTGTATTACAAGACCATTTAAAAAGAGTAGGACTAGAAGGAACCGTAGAACATGGAATTACTTTGGGAATTTATCGTATTCGTTATGTGGTAAAAGGAACACCAAAGGTAACTATTTTAATTCCGAATATGGACCATATTGGAGAATTAAAAACTTGTATTAATTCTATTTTAGAGCAAACTACCTATTCAAATTATGAAATTGTAGTAATAGAAAATAATAGTAAGAAGGAAGAAACATTTGCTTATTATAAAGAAATAGAAAAAAACGAAAAGGTAAGCATACTATACTATCCAGAAAAGCAATTCAATTACTCCAAAATTATCAATTATGGGGTAAAACATACCACAGGAGAGTATATTTTGCAATTAAATAACGATACAGAAGTATTAACACCAGATTGGCTAGAAGAAATGCTTGGTTATGCCCAAAGAGAAGATGTAGGAGCAGTGGGAGTAAAACTATTTTACCCAGATGATACCATTCAACATGCTGGTGTGATTATAGGAATGGGTGGAATAGGCGGACATGTGCTAAAGAATTTGTATAAAGACCATAGAGGATATTTCGCAAGAGATAGTTTTGTACAAAATATGAGTGCTGTTACAGCAGCATGTATGCTATCCAAAAGAAGCATTTATGAGGAAGTAGGCTATATGGACGAAGGATTTGCAGTAGCATTTAATGATATAGACTTTTGTTTAAAAATAAGAGAAAAAGGATATTTAATTGTATATGATCCTTATGTCATGTTAACCCATTATGAGTCAAAGTCTAGAGGTTATGAAGATACACCAGAGAAGCAAAAACGTTTTTTAGGAGAAATAGAACGATTTGAAAAAAGATGGAAAAAAGAACTAGAAGCGGGAGACCCATACTTTAATCCAAACTTTAGACTAGATGTGAACGACTATATTGTAAAAAACACAAAAGTTCACTAAGCAATCATTTGCAATTTAGGGACGTTCCTTAAATTGCAATTTGTAACTCCTAATTCAAGACTACTTATAACTATTAAAATTCTAAATCTTCTATTTTGTATTTTGTATTTTTCTTTAATATTTTGCAATTTAAGGAACGTCCCTAAATTGCAATTAAGTTTAGAAGGGAATGAAAACAATGAAAGAAAAATGGTTTGCGTTTGTAAATAAAATTAGTTTTGTAGGAGAGGGAATTTTTTCTCTTCTATTAGCAATTTGTGTTTTTGAATTATTTACAACGAAATTTTATCAAGGATATTTTTCAAAACCATATCTGCTATTTTCTATATTATTAGCAATTATTGTGATAGAATGGATGGTATATAATACCAAGAAAAGTAAGAAAAAATTAGAAAAATTATTTCTTACATTTATGCTTCCCATAGGGATGTTTTATCTTGTTTTTATGCTACCTACTTATGCGCCAGATGAGAGTGCACATATATGGCGTATTTACGATATTTCTGAAGGACATATCTTCGCCCAGCAAGATAAAGAAGGAAATTCTATAGGGACAAATGTACCAGAAGAGCTAATAGAGGCAAAGCAAGAAACACTAAATAATTATGCAAAATTAAAAGAGATGTTAGCAAGAGGAGCAGATAGCGGAGAAACAGTGAATGTCATTTCTCCTGCACAGGCTTACCCGTTTTTATTATATTTACCAGCTGCCATTATTTTTGGAATAGTTCGTTTATGCCATATACCTATTTTATGGGGATTATATTTGGCTAAATTGGCTAATTTTGTTATCTTCCTCGCAGGAGGCTATTATGCTATTAAAAAAATGCCTTTTGGAAAATATATTTTATTGGCATGTTTATTTTTACCAATGGTATTGCAACAAGCGGTGTCCTTATCAGCAGATTCTATTATCAATACAGGATTATTTGTATATATTGCTTATACCATTGCGTTAGTTTTTCAAAAAGAGAAAATCACCAAAAAGCAATTATTTTGGTATAGTTTATTAATCCTATTTGTAGCATTGGCAAAAATGGCATATGTTCCAATGATAGGATTAGGCTTTATGCTAATATTTAGTAAACAAATGACAAAGAAAGAAAAAATAGCCATTTTGGGAGTAGGAACTCTTATTTGCGTTATCCTTGTAGGAGTAAATTATGTATATAGTACAACCTTGGTAAATCCATCTGCCCAGACCTATTATGAGGCACAGAATGTAAATGGAACAGAGCAAATTAAAGGAGTGCTTAGCAATCCAATTTCTTTTGTAAAAGTATTAAAAAATACAATAGAGGTGTATGGAGAAAGCTATTTATTTGGAATGATTGCCTCTCCACTAGGATGGTTAGATATTGTGGTTTCTCCACTTATCACTATTGCTTTCCTAGTATTAGTGATATTCTCTAGTATGATAGAAAATAACGAAGTGGCTTTTTCTAGAAAGCAAAAAATATGGAATTTCCTTATTATCCTAGGAACTGCTCTTTTAATTATAGGAGCAATGTATATTTCATGGACAGGAGTAGGAGCAGAGATAGTAGAAGGTGTGCAAGGAAGATATTTTATTCCATTACTTCCATTATTGTTATTATGTGTCAGCATGAAGCAAAATTATATAAAATGGAACCATGTACATTTATGGTTGCCAATTGTACTAGTCTTACTAAATGGCATAACATTAAATACCATATTCCAACATTTTTTAGTATAAAAAGACTTGCTATATCATTTATGAAAGTGTATATTACAAATATACACGAATAAGGAAATAAGTGTAACCTAATAAAGAAAGAGAGTAAAAGAAATGAAAGTTTTACTAATTATACCAGCCTATAATGAAGAAGAAAATATTTTAAGAGTATGTAAAGAAATAGAAAGTTATAGTAGTGAGATAGATTATGTGGTGATTAATGACGGCTCTCACGACAATACCAAAAGCATTTTAGAAGAAAATCATTTAAACCATGTGAATTTAGTGCATAATTTGGGAATTGGAGGAGCGGTACAAACGGGGTATCGCTATGCCTATTTGCACCATTATGACATCGCTATTCAATTTGATGGAGATGGACAGCATGATATTAACTACGTAAAAGACATTTGTGAACCGATTTTAGAAGGAAAGGCAAATTTAGTAATTGGCACTCGTTATTTAGATAAAAGTAAGAGTAGTTTTCAGTCCACTTTTATGAGAAGATTAGGAAGCCGTTTCATTTCTTTTATGATAAAATGTTTATGCAGGCAAAAAATTACAGATCCTACTTCTGGTTTTCGTGCAGCAGATAAATCTATTATAGAGGAATTTGCAAAAGAATATCCAACAGATTATCCAGAGCCAGAGTCAACAGTGTGTATGCTAAAAAAGGGTTATAGGGTAACAGAAGTACCTGTAAACATGAAAGAAAGAGTGGCAGGAAAATCCTTTGTAAGCCCATGGACAAGCATCGATTATATGATAAAGGTGAGTTTAGCCATTTTCATTGATTCCATTGGAATTAAGAAAGAAAGGAGGAAATAGTATGGGACTAACTTTAAGAATAGCATTAATTGTTGTTACCGTTATTTATTTGTTTTTTATATTAAGAGCGATTAAACATAAAAAAGTACAGCTTTCCTTCTCCGTTTTTTGGATATTAACAGGGCTAGTATTAGTAATAGCACTAGCAATTCCAAATTTGGTAGAAAATATTTCTCACCTATTAGGTTTTGAACTTACTGTAAATATGATTTTTTGTGTAGCTATTTTTATATGCTTTTATTTAATCTTTAATTTAAATATTATTTTGTCAAAAGAAAATAAAAAAAATATCTTGCTAATACAAGAAATTTCCTTACTTAAGAAAAGAGTGGAGGATTTAGAAGAAAAACAGAAAGAAAAGAAGTAGAAATTGGAAGACATTGCCTCTTGTCTTCTTTTCTTTTTTTTGGTAGAATAAAAGGGAAAAAACAAAAAGAGAGGGGAATGTGATTTTAAAATGAAGCAAAAGTTAAAACTACTAGGGATAACACTAGGAATATTAGTGAGTTTATTTGCTTTGCAAATGATAGTAGGACAAACAAAAGTAGAGGCAGCAAGCTATGAAACTAAAATGAATTTAGAGGAGCCAGTCAGTGGAAAACGCTCTGCAAAACAATTACATATAAAAGGATGGGTAATGACGAATGCACCCCAATATGCCATAAAGGTATATTTAAATGATACAGAAGTGGCAACCATTACTCAAAGAGTAGTAAGAACAGACGTATTAGCTGGGGTATCTGGTTGTGGAGGTAGCAAATCTAATCCAAAACCAGGATATGATCAGACCATTGATTTATCTAGTTATGCAAGTGGAAGGTATTCTCTAAAATTAAAAGTAATTAATACACAAAACAATCAAATATTAGAACAAACACAAAGAAATATTATGTTACAAAATTATCCAACCACCATGAATTTGGAAGAACCAGCAAATGGAAAACAAGCTATGGCTTATATGACAGTAAAAGGATGGGTAATGTCTGAACTTTCTAATGCACAAATTGATATTGCAATAGATGGACAAGTTGTGAAAACAGTACAAAATAGAGTGATGAGGACAGATGTTATAAAAGCAATTGAAGGATATGGAGGAAGCAAGAAAAATCCAAAACCAGGATATCAAGAAGTATTAGATTTAACAAGTTATAAAGATGGAGCACATACCATTACTATAACAGTAAAACACCCAACTACCAATGAGGTATTAGAAACTACTACACGTACCATTAACTTGAAGAAATATCCAACTACGATGAATTTAGAAGCACCAACACCAAATAGTACAGTTACCACGCCAAACTTAACAGTAAAAGGCTGGGTAATGTCTCAAAATAAAAATGCAAAGATTCAAATAAAAATAGATGGAAAAGAAGTAAAGGTAGTATCTAATCGAGTGGCTAGACAAGATGTATTAAATGCAGTTAAAGGTTATGGAGAAAAAGAAATAAATCCAAAACCAGGATATCAAGAAACTATTAGTTTGGATAGCTATCAGGATGGAAAACATAGTATACAACTAAATGTACTAAATCCAGCTACAAACGAAGTATTAGAAACAACAACAAGAAACTTTACGCTAAAAAAATATGATACCACTATGAATTTAGAAACACCAACAGCATCTCAAACTGTAAAAGATAGCATGGTAGTAAAAGGTTGGGTAATGTCAGAAAATAAAAATGCACAAATTCAAATTACCATAGATAATGCAGTGGTAAAAACAGTACAAAATCGTGTGGCTAGAGCAGACGTTATTAATGGTGTAAAAGGTTATGGAGGACAAAGTACCAATCCAAAACCAGGTTATCAAGAGACAATAGATTTATCTAGCTATAAAGATGGCACTCATACTATAGGAATAAAAGTAATAAATCCAACCACAAACGAGACTTTAATTAGTACTTCACGTAAATTTAATATTAAAAAATACTCTGCACTATTTAATATAGAAGAGCCAACAAGCACACCTATTTATAGTAAAACCATTCGTATAAAAGGTTGGGCAATGGCAAATACCAAAAATACATCTCTAAAAGTATACATAGATAACAAAGAAGTTTCTCAAAAAGTACAAAGAGTAGCAAGACCAGATGTCATAAAAGCACATGGCAGTACCTATGGAAACGAAAGTGTAAACCCAACACCAGGATTTTTAGTAGAAGATATAAATATTGAAAAATATGCAGCAGGATACCATACAGTTACTGTAAAACTATGGAATACAAAAACAAATGAAGTAATAGGCAGTACAAGTAAAAAAGTGTTATTCCATACAGATGTAAAGACAGGTATTGATGTGTCTTCTTACCAAGGAACCATTGATTGGGCAAAAGTAAAGAAAGACGGAATAGAATTTGCTATGTTAAGAGCAGGATTTAGAGGTTGGGGTACTTCTGATGACGGTGTAAATGGAAAACTAGTACAAGATACAAAATTTGATGAGAATGCAAAAAATGCAATTAAAAATGGTATTCCAATTGGAGCATATTTCTTCTCACAAGCGATTAATGAAGAAGAAGCAATAGAAGAAGCAAAATTTGTAGTAAGTATTATAAAAGATTACAAAATAACCTATCCAGTAGTAATTGACGTAGAATATTCCGGTGCACCAAACAACACAGGAAGGGCAGATAATGTATCAAAAGAAATGAGAACAAAAATCTGCATAGCATTTGCAGACTACATAAAAAAAGCAGGCTATACGCCAATGATATATGCTGATAAAAATTTTGCAACCAATAATTTAGATATGTCGAAATTAAGTGGCTATTCTTTCTGGCTTGCCCACTATACAGGAGCAACACAGGATAATCCATTAGATAAGCCATCTAGTTATTCTGGAAAATTCAAAATGTGGCAATATACAAGTAGTGGTAAAGTAGATGGAATAAATGGAAACACAGATATGAATATTTGGTATGACTGATATGTCTCATTCAACCCTGACTTAAGTGGGACACGGATAGAATAATGTCGAAAATTATGGAAATAAGTTACCAGCAAATAACAAAGATAAAAGAAAACAAAAAATAAAGGAACGATATAATCCTCCTAGTATAATAATGTTAGGTTAAGAAATTTAACTTAACATTATTTATTTTTTTCTATGAGTTTTTTCATAACTCATAATCTTTAATATAAGACCAATTTATGGTAAAATTAT
>CALXBX010000019.1 GCA_944386655.1 uncultured Clostridia bacterium
GTCATAAGAATATTAATATAACAGCAACACAAAAAATTTATAATAATGAATATAATATAGATATAATAAGAAAATAAAGATATATAAATGAATATTAGTATGTATAGAACAGCTAAAAGCCTTGAAATAGTAAAAGTAGAGGTTTATGGTTGTTTTTATATTATGCCCCTATATCTTATTGCGCAAAACTTTGATTTTGCGCAATGTTTACAATATCTAAATATAAAGTAACACCTCAATGCCCTATTACTAATTTTTTAATTACACATTCAACTTATAAGCTATTTATACATTAAATGAAATAATCTGTCAAGCCATTTTAGGAAAATTTTTAACATTTATATATTTATTCTTCCTATTTTCTTCTAATTTGCAAATTGCATTCTTTTGTTACATTATAACCCACTTAGTATGATGAATTTTTATATTTGTCTAAAATACCCTCATAAGTATGAAATAATAATGCGTTTCTTAATTCTTCTAATTCATCATCTCTAGAAACTGCCCAAACTTTATGAAGATTAAAAGCATACAATTCCAAAGCCTCTAAAATTAAATCTACTTGACCTGTAAGTAAATGCAAATCTACATATCTAATATGATCACTATCAAACACTTGTGTCCCTCCTCTCTTCTTCACTAGTTTATCATACTATTAAAAAATATACTATATTAGATAAAAATTTTAATCTAACAAATACAAAAAAGTGTGGAATAATCTATTATTTAGGAATTATTCCACACTTTCCTTAATTTCTATTTTATATTTATCACCTAAACAGAAATAAATTAAAAAATCTTTTTAAATTAAGATTTAAATCTATAAAGGAAAATATTCATCTTCTCTATAAATTCTTTGTTATTTTTTGTTGCTACCATTTGTTTAATAATCTGTTCTGTTACCTCTGCCACAGGCATACTGGATAATGCTTTTCTCAATGCATAGACTGTTTCTAACTCTTTTGGAGATAATAATTTTTCTTCTTTTCTAGTTCCTGATTTATTGATGTCTATTGCAGGGAAAATACGTTTTTCTGATAAAGATCTGTCTAAATGTACTTCCATATTTCCTGTACCTTTGAATTCTTCAAAGATAACTTCATCCATTCTACTACCTGTTTCAATTAAAGAGGTAGCAAGTATCGTTAAGCTTCCACCATTTTCTATATTTCTAGCAGCACCAAAAAATTTTTTTGGTTTATGTAAGGCTCCTGGATCAAATCCTCCAGATAAGGTCCTTCCTGAAGATGGAATTACCAAGTTATAAGCACGTGCTAATCTTGTAATGCTATCTAATAAAATAACAACATCTCTCTTATGTTCTACTAGTCTCTTTGCTCTTTCTAATACCATTTCAGCTACCTTTACATGATGTTCAGGAAGTTCATCAAAAGTAGAGTAAATTACTTCTCCATGAATAGAACGTTTCATATCGGTTACTTCTTCTGGTCTTTCGTCTATTAACAATACTATTAATTCCACTTCAGGGTTATTAATAGAAATACTATTGGCTATTTTCTTTAGCAATGTTGTTTTTCCTACTTTTGGTGGAGCAACAATTTGTCCTCTTTGTCCTTTTCCAATTGGGGAAATAATATCAATCATACGCATTGCATACTCTGTAGGAGTGGTTTCTAATACTAATCTTTCTTCTGGATAAATAGGTGTTAAATCATCAAATTTTACACGTCTGTATGCCTTTTCTGGTGCTTCTTCATTTACTTCTCCTACATAAATTAAAGCTGGGAATTTCTCTCCCTCTTTTGGAAGTCTAGCAATTCCTTTTATTTTGTCCCCATTGTCTAAACGGAATCTACGAATTTGTACAGGTGAAACATAGATGTCTTTTGGAGTAGATAAATAGTTTTCTCCTCTTAAAAATCCATAACCATCTGGCAAAATCTCTAAAACACCCTCTACAATTCTATCATCTTCACTTGTTAGTTGATAACCATTTCCTGCCGTTAATTGTGGCTCCTCTACATAATTTTCTTGATTATCATTTACTAAAGGATAGAACTTTTTTGGTTTCTCCTCTACTGGTTTTTCTAGTTCTTCTAATATATGAATTAATTCTTCTTTTTTTAACTTTGAAACATTTTTTACGCCTTTTTCTTTTGCAATTTGGCGTAGCTCTACTAATGTAGAATTTAATAAATCCATAAATAAGCCCCCTATTTTTTATTTTGTTTTGTTTATTTCATATTTAACGGGAAAAATAAGAAATTAACATCTTTTTGAATAAATTCTTTTAATCACATTTCTATTATACTACTTTTTACAAAAATTGTAAAGAGAAAGATAAGAAAAATGTATTTAATTTATGATAAAATCACCTTAGACGTTTAGAAACGAATATTTCACCCTAGATGTATAAAAAAAGAAAATATAGACAAAATAGGAAGGTGGAATATTTAATGTTAAAACAAAAAGATTTAAAAAGAGTTACTTTAATTGAAGCATGTATAAAAGGACAATGTACTGTAAAACAAGTTGCAACAGCTTTAGGTCTTTC
>CALXBX010000020.1 GCA_944386655.1 uncultured Clostridia bacterium
CTGAACCATTTGCTATTCTTGCTTCTACTAATTCTTGATAGTATGTTACTAATACTGTTTCTGCTTCATAATTTTCTGCACTTTGCACTAGTGTTTCTTCTCCATCTTCTGCAAATGTGTATCTTCCTAATGTTATTTCTACCTGCATACCATCTGTTTTTATTATCTTCCCACTTCCATCTTCATTTATATTACTCACTGGCACCCATACGAATTGATTTCCTCTTTGTTCTCCATTTCCATCTAAACTAATATCTCTATCTTCTATTACAATTCCGTCTGCTACATTAATGCCTGAATCTGATGCAATTTTAAACCCTGCTGGTATCACTAATGTATTTCCTTTGTTATCTTTTATTTGTGTATTTGAGGTCATATACGTTCCTTCTGACTTTACCTCTTCTACTGTTTTATCTACTAAAACTATATTTCCTGTCTCCAATGTGTATTGCAATATATTTAAGCTTTCTTGTTCTTCTTTTTGAGCTAATTCCGTGTTTTCCTTTGCTAGCTGTGCCATAGTAATAATTCCATTATCTCCCACTATCATGGATATAGATACACCTGCTAAAATGATTAATACAATAATAGTTACTACTAGTGCAATTAGCGTAATTCCTTTTTGTTTATTCTTTTGTTTATTCATAAATTAATCCTCCTCGTTTTATTTATTATGAGAAGTATTATATCGTTTTCTTATTTTTTCACGTATTTTATTTTTGTTTTCTAGTGGTTACTTATTTCCATAATTTTTAGGGTGTCTCATTAAACCCTGACTTGAATGAGACATGTCACACTTATCCCTGACTTTAGTGGGACATTACCCGACATTTCTGCGACATTATACAGAAAAGGCAATATTATAAAACCATATGGTTACTCCAACTAATATAATAAATAGTATTACTCTGCAAAACCAAATCGTTCCATAAATAGAAAATCCAATAAGATAACTAAGCCATCTAATAATCCATTTATGGATTCCTTCTATTCCTTCTTTTAAAGTTTGTTCTTTTATATGCAATATTTTGGCACTCGGAATTTGATATACTTCTGACAATTTATAGATAGCATCTAAATCTGGGTATTCCAAGTCTCTCTCCCATTTTCTTATATTCTTTACCTGTACTCCTGGTAGCTTTATTTTATCTACTAATTCTTGCTCTGTATAACCTCTATTTTTTCTTAAATAATATAACCATTGACCAAAATCTAAACCTTTTTCTTTTTTCATTTTTTATCCTCTTTTTACTTTCGATTTTTATTTTCTTTATTTTGTATTCCTACTTTTCACTACAGTTTAGCATATTTTTTAATTATCTTATAATATTTTCACAATCTCTCCTACTTCTTTTCCTGCCACTTTTGGTATTTGTAATATTTCAAACTTAGATGTTTTATCTCCAAATTTAATTTCTACTACATCACCTACTTTCACTTCATAGCTAGGTTTTACTACTTTTCCATTTACAGAAATTCTTCCACTATCCGCTGCTTCATTAGCCACGGTTCTTCTTTTTATTACTCTTGCTACTTTTAAAAATTTATCTAGTCTCATACATATCACCTCTTTTTCTTCCTTGCAATTTAAGGAACGTCCCTAAATTGCAACTGTCTTTCCTAGATAAGTAGAATAGATTTCTACTTTATCTACCTTTCTATGCAATGCTCTTTCTAACGCTTTTTGATACAATTCTAATTGTTCTTTATATTTTTCCCATAATTTTATTTCTTCTCCCTTTTCTACATAATCAGTTTTATAATCTACTAATACAAGTTCTCCTCTTGCAGATATATAATATAAATCCATAATACCTTGTACTAATATTTTGTCTTCTTTGCTTGTGCCTTCGTAAATTTCCTCTGCAGGCACTTGAATATAAAATGGCTGCTCTTTATGAATTTCTCGTGCCTGTTTTAATTCTTTCCACAAGTCGGATTGCACATATTGTAGTAAAGGACGAATAGGAATTTCTTCTTTTTCCTGCTCGGTTATTATTTCTTTTTGTACTAATTCTTTTAGTAATTGTTCTATTGCTTCTTGGGTATACTCTTTTTCCACTTCCATCTTTTCTATACACAAATGTACTAATGTTCCTCTTTGTGCATTTGTTATTTTAGTAACTGGTTTTGCAAAAATAGGCACAGTATACTCTTTCTTTTCATATTCCATTCCCAAAGCTTCCTCTAATTCTTGTTCTTCCTTTGTATCTTCTTCGCTTATTTCTTCTATCTGTGCTTCTTTGCTCTGCTTTCTTTCTTGCAGCATTTCCTTTATTTTTGTAACAGATGTCTTTGTTGGAATTTGCAATGCCCCTCTATAAGGATACTCCCACTGCCAACAATTTTCTATTTTTTCTATGATTTCTTCTTTTTTCGTAATACTTTGCAATCTTTTTAATAATTCTTCTTTTGGAGAATGTATTTCTTCCTTTTTCTCTTCTTTCCTTTCATAAGGAATTACTTGCATTTGTATCCATTCTTTTGTTTGTTCTTTCTGTTTTAGTATTACCAATTCTATCCAATCTAAATAAGAAATATATTTTCTTAGTATACTTGGGTGAATTCCTTTTCCTTCATACATAGAAAGTAGTGCTTCTTTTTCTTCCAGCTTTTTTTCTACCTCCTTGGAAACTCCTGTAAGGATTAACTTTTCTTTTGCTCTTGTTAATGCCACATATAATACTCTCATTTCTTCTGCAATAGCTTCTTCTTTTGCTTGCAAACTAATTGCTTCTTTCGCTAAAGTATTATAGGTAATCCTTTTTTCTGTATCGATGCATTTTGGTCCAATTCCTAATGTTTCATGAAATAGAATTGGTTCATTTAAATCTCTCATATTAAAATGTTTTTCTGTTCCACACAAAAATACGACTGGAAATTCTAACCCCTTACTCTTATGAATACTCATAATGCGTACTACATTTTCATTTTCTCCTATTATTTTAGCCGCGGACATATCTTTACTACTGTTTTTTACCTTTTCCATAAATTGAATAAAATGGAATAACCCTTGAAAACTAGCACTTTCATATTGTTTTGCCCTTTCAAATAACATACGTAAATTGGCTTGTTTTAATGCTCCGTTATTTAATAGACCTACATAATGGTAATAACCTGTTTCTCTATATAATTGCCATATAAATTCTTCTAAAGATTTTTCTTTTTGCTCTTTTTTCCATCTTTCTAATTGTTCTATAAAGTGATCTATTTTTACCCTTAATGTTTCTTTTGCTGAAATTCTAGCTTTCATAAATGCTTCATAAAAACTATTTTTTCTATCTACCAAGCGAATTTCCACTAATTCATTATCTGTAAAGTTACCAATAGGAGAACGAAGTACACACACTAAAGGAATATCTTGCATAGGGTTATCTATAATCTTTAATAAGGCAAGCATCGTTTGTATCTCTGTGGATTCTAAATATTGTGCTGAACTATCACTAAACACAGGTATATCTTGCTCTTCTAATTCTTTTTCATAAATAGGTGCCCTATTGGAAGTAGCCCTTAGTAAAATGACAATATCTTTATAAGTAATATCTCTTGTTCCTTCTTTTTTATCATATACTTGTGCCTTACTTTCTACCATTTCTTTTATCTTTTTTGCTACAAACTTTGCCTCTATGGAAGTATTCTCTATAATTTCTTGTACCTCATCCTCTTCTTGTGTCTCTTCTTCCTCAGTATTTTCTGGAAGTTCGGTATCTATCACATATAATTCTGCTCTGCCACCTACTGTTTTTCCTTCCCCTTCTTCTGGATAATTTGCTCCATAGTTCAAAAATTCTTCCTCGGTATAGTCCATCTCTCCTAAATTTTGACTCATGATGTTTTCAAAAATGGTATTGGTTACTTCCAAAATATTTTTTCTACTTCTAAAATTTTTAAAAAGCTGTATTTTTTCACCAATTGTATTTTCCCCTTTTGCACCATATTGGTTATATTTTTCCATAAATAATTCTGGCTTAGCTCCTCTAAAACGATAAATACTTTGTTTTACATCTCCTACCATGAAAATATTATGACCATTGGACACACTGGTTAAAATTAGTTCTTGTAATAGATTACTGTCTTGATACTCATCTATCGCAATTTCTTCAAATTTTTCTTG
>CALXBX010000021.1 GCA_944386655.1 uncultured Clostridia bacterium
ATTCATAATAGGTTTATTAAGTGATGGCTGAAAAATGAAAAACAGATTTTTAATATAAAAATATACTAAAAATCTGCTTACCATCAATGTTTTTTGTGAAAATCTTAAAAAATCCCGAAACTTAAAATTTTGCAATTATTTTATTCTTTTAAATGGTGAAATTTTCCTCTAAATCATCAAAAGACCAGTTATAAAGGAATTGACAAATCGAAGTATTTCATATATATTTATTTCGCCGACTTGCTTAGAGGCATGAAGGAGGTTCTCTCATTGAAACATTTATTGCAATTGCTAAATATATATTAGCACATATTTTATTATATGTCAAATTTTTTATTTTATTCTTTTAGATGGCAAAATCTTCCTTATCTCTTCATAAATATGTTTTTCTACATCTTGTTTGGCAATTTTTTCTGCAGTTATCCCCATTTCTTTTAAGCCTTGTGGATATCTTATTAAATTTTCTATTTCTGTGTTTAATTTTTGTGCTGTTAAATCTTTATCTAATATCACTTTTGCCGCTTTTTTATCTGCTAATACTCTGGCATTATATTCTTGATGGTTTTCTGTAGCATAAGGAAATGGAATAAAAATGGCAGGTTTCCCTACTGTCATAATTTCTGTAACTGTCATGGCTCCACTTCTACACACTACTAAGTCTACTGCATTATATAATTCCTCCATATTATAAATATAAGGTACAACTTTTGCATTTGCATAAGTGTCTATTTTTTCGCCCCATCTTTGTTTTAGTTCTTCATAGCCTTTGGCTCCGGCTGACCATATTAAATTATAATTCTGGTTTTTGTGTTCTTCTATAATTTGTATTAGACTATTATTGATGCTTTTTGCTCCCTGACTTCCTCCAAAAGCCAGTACCATTGGCAAATCTTTTTCAAACCCTATTCGTTTTCGTATTTGCTGTTTTTCTGCTTGTGACATATTGATTTTCTTTACTTTGGTTGGTGTACCTGTAACCACTGTCTTTTTCGCTTTTGGTAATCTATCTTTGGCTTCTGCAAAACCTAAAAAGATGCAATCTGCCTTTTTACTTAGCATTTTTACTGCCATTCCCGGGAAAGCATTACTCTCATGTAGTACCAAAGGTACTTTTAATTGTTTTGCTGCTATTCCTGCTGCCACACAAATATATCCACCTGTTCCAATCACTACATCTGGCTTTTCTTCTTTGATAATTTTTTTTGCCTCTCCTACACTGCAAAATGTTTGCCAAATCTTTTTAATATTTTCCCAGCTAATATTTCTATTAAATCCATAAGCATTGATATGTTTTAGTTCATAACCTGCTCTTGGTACTAAATCATTTTCTAGTCCTCTTGTTGTTCCCAAAAATAGAATTTGAGAATTTGGTTCTTGTTTTTTGATTTCGTTTGCAATGGCAATTCCCGGATTAATATGTCCTCCTGTTCCAGCAGCAGCAACAATTACCTTCATTTTTTGCTTTCCTCCTTTTTATGAATTTCTGCCAAAAAGGGCAGCCCCTTTTGGCAACATTTTATACTTTCGCTCTTGCTCTTGATATGTTTAATAATACACCTACGCTGGCAAGTAATATAACAAGTGCTGTTCCTCCATAACTAAAAAAAGGAAGCGCCATTCCTGTAGCTGGCATAGAAGACGTAACTACTGCTATATTGATAATAGCTTGTAACCCTATTAGAGTAGTGATGCCTATTGCCACTAAACTACCAAAAGAGTCCGGTGCTCTCATAGAGGTAACAATGCCTCTCCATGCAAATATAGCAAATAGGGCAATTACGACAAAACATCCTACAAAACCTAACTCTTCTGCTAATATAGCAAAGATAAAATCATTATGCGGTTCTGGTATGTATAAATATTTTTGCTTACTTTCTCCTAATCCTACTCCAAATAGACCTCCTGATCCTATGGCATATAAACTTTGGATAACTTGCCATCCATCTCCTGTTGCATCTGACCAAGGGTCTAGGAAAGTGGTAATTCTAGCAATTCTAAAGCCACCTATTCCTGTTGTTTGTGCTAGTATCAGCATACCAGCCACAGCTGCTACTACTCCTACCACTCCTACTGTCATGAAATATCTCATTTTTGTTCCTGCCATAATCATCATAACACTTACAATTCCTACAATAACAATACAAGCACTTAAATGGTCTTGTATAAAGAAAAGAATGGCAATTGGTGGTACTAAGAATAGAAATGGTTTAACAAATCCTTTCCAAAAGCCTTGTAACTCTGATTTATGCTTGGTTAAATAGGCAGCATAAAAGATAATCAAACATATTTTAGAAATTTCGGATGGCTGAAATTGACCAAAACCTAAGTTAATCCACCTTTTTGCTCCTTTTACTTCCACTCCAATTCCTGGAATAACTACTGACAAAAGAGCAACTATAGCAGCAATATAGGCTATTTTATATAATTTTTGGTATAAATGGTAATCTATTTTAGATAATATTCCCATAATAACTAAGCCAAGTACTGCAAAAATTCCTTGTCTTATTACATAAGTATAACTATTTCCTGTTACAGAAAGGGATGTTGGGGCACTAGCTGACATTACCATTACAAGACCTAAAGATAATAGTAATATAACTGTGATACATAATGTAAAGTCAAATGGATTTTTTATTGTTTTTACTTTTGGTTCTGCCACTTTGCTTGTCATGGATTTCCTCCCTTACTTTTTATTTTTTAAATTGCCATTAGTCCTATCATTGCTGCTAGCAAACTTACTAGACTGAATACAGATACAATTTTGTTTTCTTTCCATCCGCATAATTCAAAATGATGGTGTAATGGCGCCATTTTAAAAATTCTATTTCCTGTTCTTTTATAATGTGCTACTTGTATCATAACTGATAAGGTTTCTAATACTGGTACAATGGCAATAATTAATAGTAACAATGGCATTTTTAAATATAGTGCCATAGCAGCTACTGCTCCGCCTAATAAAAGTGAGCCGGTATCTCCCATCATTACTTTGGAAGGGTATAAATTAAATAATAAAAATCCTAAACAAATACCTGCAATAGCACTTCCAAATAATGCTACTTCTTTTATATTAAATATAATGGCTATAACAGTTAAGCAAGTTACAATAATGGTAGTAACACTACTAGATAGCCCATCTATTCCATCTGTTAAATTAATTGCATTTGTTGCTGCTAGCATTACCACTATCGCAAATGGAATGTATAACCATACTGGTAATGTAATAGCTTCTTTCATAAATGGAATATAGATATCTGTTCCAATTTCAAGCACATTGGTTAAATACAACGTATAGGCTACAGATATAATTAAAAGACCTATCATTTTATAAATTGGTTTTAATCCTTTTGTGTTTTTAAATACTAATTTTTTTAAATCATCTATTAATCCTACTATGCCAAATCCTACTGTTACTAATAGTAATGGTATTATGTTTTTTGCCACTTCTGGTTCTGCTCTTCCAGAAGTATAATATACATACAATCCTATACACACAAGGATGATAGCTATAATAATGATAATACCTCCCATAGTAGGTGTTCCTTGTTTTTTTAAGTGGGATTGTGGTCCATCCTCTCTTTCTATTTGCCCAATTTTTAGTTTTCTTAGTATGGGAATAATAAAAATTGACAAAATAACAGTGATGACAAAACTAATCAGCAGTACTTTTACTTGAAATTCCATTTTATTTCGCTCCTTACTTTATTTTTCCTTTTGTTTTTCTTATTTTCCTTCTTCCATAATTTCTTTTACAATCACTCTTTCATCAAAAGGATATTTTACTCCATTAATTTCTTGATATGGTTCATGTCCTTTTCCCGCAAGTACAATAATATCTTTTTTATCTGCCATTTGAATCGCATATCGAATAGCTTCTACTCTATCTACTATTACAATATATTTTCCTTTTGTTTTCTTTATGCCTTCTTCAATTTGCTCTACTATTTTTTCTGGATCTTCCGTGCGAGGATTATCAGAGGTAATAATGGTAAAGTCCGCAATTCTTCCAGATATTTCTCCCATAATTGGTCTTTTACTTGTATCTCTGTCTCCTCCACATCCAAATACGCTAATGACTCTGCCTCTTGTGTAAGATTTTACTGCATTTAAAATACTCTCTAGGCTCTCTGGTGAATGGGCATAATCTATCATAATGGTTAAATCTTTTGGATTATTCACTAATTCTGACCTTCCTGGCACTCTTACTTCCAATAAGGCTTCTTTAATTTGCTCTGCATTACATCCTAATTTCATTGCTACACAAATAGCTGCAAGAGAATTGTATACACTAAATCTTCCTGGAATGCAAGTTTTTACTCTCTCATTTTTATCTCCTATTTTTACTTTAAAATCGACATAGGAATTGGTAATAGTAATATCTTTTGCTAATACTTTACAATAGTTATCGATTCCATAAGTAGTAATATCGCATTCTGGCACTAATTTTGGCACTTTAGAGGTATATAAATCGTCACTATTCACAAATCCTGTTTTGCACATATGGAATAATTTTAGTTTTGAATTGAAATAATCTTGCATATCTGGGTGCTCTTTGGCGCTAATGTGGTCTTCTGAAAAATTAGTAAATACGCCTATATCAAAATCGCATCCGTCTACTCTATGTAATTTTAAACTTTGAGAAGATACTTCCATAACTACTGCATCACAACCTGCTTTTGCCATGTCGTAGAACATTTTTTGTAATTTAATACTTTCTGGTGTAGTTCTATCACTATCTTCTATTTTTTCTTTTCCTATGTAGCAGGCAATGGTTCCAATTAATCCTACTTTTTTTCCTGCTTTTTCTAAAATTGCTTTTGTCATAAATGCTGTGGTTGTTTTTCCTTTTGTTCCAGTAATTCCAATTAGTTTAAATCTTCTAGATGGGTTACCATAGAAATTACAAGCACAAATAGCTAGTGCGTGTCTTGTATTATCACTTAAAATGATGGTTACTTCTTCTGGTATTTTCTGAATCATTTCTTTCGTTGCTACATCTGCTTGCATCATAATAACAGTTGCACCTTTTTCTATGGCGCTTTCTATATACAAGTGTCCATCTGTATCAAATCCTTTTATAGCAATAAACATACCATCTTTTTCTATTTTTCTGGAATCACTTTCTAAATTTGTAATTTCTTTTTCTAAGCTTCCCTTTACTTTTAATCCTTCTAAGCCTGCTAATATTTCTTTTAATTCCATATGGTGTACTCCTTTTTATCATTATATTTTTTCTTGCTACATTATATAACTAATCTTTTTATTTGTAAATCTTTTTTTCAATTCCAGCCTGAGTTACTCATAAATGATTTTAAATAAAAAAGCGGAATAAATTCCGCCCTTAAAGAGCCTGATTAAATTTAGGCTCTTTCATTTGGCTTTTTTCCTCTTTTATGATATATTTTTCTTGGTGATTTTATGTCTGAATTTACTATTAAACAA
>CALXBX010000022.1 GCA_944386655.1 uncultured Clostridia bacterium
AGATACTAACTTTTCAAAGGAAATGATAAAAAGCATTGATGGAGGTGATATTATTGGGTAAGATTAAGATCTATGAAATAGCAAAAGAAATCGGCTTAACCAGTAAAGAAATAATTGAAAAAGCAAATGAGTTAGGTATTGAAGCAAAAAGCCATATGAGCGGAATAGAAGAGGAAGAAGCAAAAAGAATTAAAGCAGCATTTTCTTCTACTAAAACAGGAGAAACAGAAAAGAAGGAAGAATCTAAAAAAATAGAGAAAACAGCGAAAAAAGAAGCAAAGAAAAATGATACACCTGTCATTATAAGAAGAGAAGTCATTATTGCGGACGAAGAAGAAAGAGAAAAGGAAGAGGAAAGAAAGAAAAAAGAACAGAAAAGCAAGCAGATGGGCTTTGTAGAGAGAAATAAAAATACAGATTATAACATCGTATATCGTAATAAGCCAACAAAGCCAATGACAGTAAGTGAACTATTTGGAATAGGCAAGAAAGAAGAACCAAAACAAAAAGAACCTATAAAAGAGGAAAAAGAAGAGAAAAAACAAGAAGAAAAGGTAGAAGAAAAGAAACCAGAGATAAAAGAAGAAGTAAAAGAAATAAAACCTGAAAAGAAAGAGGAAGAAGTTAAAAAACAAGAAAATATGGTGGATACAAAGCAACAAACAGTGAAAGTAGAAAATACAAAAAATCAATATAATAAGAATAATAATCATAATCATAAACCTTCTTATCAAAATCGACAATCTAATCATTTCCAAAACCGTGAGAATAATGGGGGATATCCAAGAAACCAAAATCATTCTGGATTTACAAAACAAAATAATAATCAGGGTGGTTTTGCAGGTAGAAGAAATAATCAAGGTGGATCCCAAAACAGAAATGGAGGAAATTCTTATAATAGAGAAAAGAGACCTTTAGATGAACGTGGAATTGATAAAAACATTAAAGATATTATGGCAGCAGATGTAGTAGAAAAAGAAACGCAAAGAGACTTTAATAGTAGAGCCATTGATAAAGTAAAAAATGAAAGATATGAAGAAAAGAAAAAATCTACAAGAGTAAAGAAGGCAGACAGATTCCAAGAAGATTTTGATGATGAAAAACTAAAAGATTTAAAACAAGTAGATAGATTATCTCATATGTTTGACGATCAAGAAGGTGGCATGTTAGATTATTATGACCTAACTACTGCAAGAGGTAAGAGAAACAAAAAGAAAGTAAATAAAAATACAGAAGAAAGAACACAAAAAATCTTTAAACTAACAGATATCACTATTCCAGAAACGATTACCGTAAAAGATTTAGCAGCAGAATTAAAAAAGACAACAGCAGAGGTTATCAAAAAATTATTGGGATTTGGTATTATGGCTACTATCAATAACGAAATTGATTTTGATACAGCTTATCTAGTAGCACAAGAATTTGGCGTAAATGCTACTAAGAAAGAAGAAGTAAAAGAAGAGGATATCTTATTTGATGAGTCAGAAGATAAAGCAGAAGAACTAGAGGCTAGACCACCAGTAGTGTGTGTTATGGGACATGTAGACCATGGAAAAACCTCACTTCTAGATGCTATTCGTAGCACAAATGTAATAGAAGGAGAAGCAGGAGGTATTACTCAAGCAATTGGTGCTTACATGGTAAATGTAAATGGAAGAGAAATTACTTTCTTAGATACACCAGGACACGAAGCATTTACTAGTATGCGTGCAAGAGGTGCACAAATTACCGATATTGCCATTCTAGTAGTAGCAGCTAACGATGGTGTTATGCCACAAACAGTAGAAGCCATTCACCATGCAAAAGCAGCAGGAGTTCCTATTATTGTAGCTGTTAATAAAATTGATTTGCCAGAAGCGAATATAGATAAAGTAAAACAAGAATTAATGAATTATGAATTAGTACCTGAAGAGTGGGGAGGAGACACTATTTTCGTACCTATTTCTGCTAAGAAACACCAAAATATTGATGAATTGTTAGAAATGGTATTATTAGAGGCAGATGTATTAGAATTAAAGGCAAATCCACATAAACAAGCCAAAGGTGTGGTTATTGAAGCAAGATTAGATAAATCGAAAGGTCCAATTGCTACTATGCTAGTACAAAGAGGAACTTTAGACGTGGGAGATACTATTGTAGTAGGTTCTGCCATTGGTAGAATTAGAGCCATGAAAAATGATAAAGGACAAAAAGTAAAAAGTGCAACACCATCTACACCAGTAGAAATTATGGGATTAACAGAACTTCCAGAAGCAGGAGATATTTTCTACGAAGTAAAAGATGAAAAAATGGCAAAACATTTAATAGAAAGAAGAAAACGTCAAGCAAGAGAAAAATCAATTAATCAAGTAACACCAGTTACTTTGGATAATTTGTTTAGCCAAATGGAACAAGGTCACTTAAAACAATTAAATATTATTGTAAAAGCAGATGTACAAGGAAGCGCAGAAGCATTAAAACAATCTTTAGAAAAATTATCGGATGAAGAAGTAAAAGTAAGAGTGATTCATAGTGCAGCAGGAGCAGTAAATGAATCAGATGTTACTCTTGCTAAAGTAAGCAATAGTATTATTATTGCATTTAATGTAAGACCAGGACCAATTGCAAAACAAGTAGCAGAAAAAGAAGCAGTAGAGATAAAACAATATTCTGTTATTTACCAAGCAATTGATGATGTAAAAGCCGCTATGAAGGGAATGTTAGATCCAATTTTTGAAGAAAAAGTAATTGGAAATGTAGAAGTAAGACAAACCTTTAAAGTATCTAATGTAGGAACAATTGCAGGAGCTTACGTATTAGATGGAAAAATAGAGAGAAATGCGGGAGTAAGAGTAATTCGTGATAATGTAGTAATTCATGAAGGAAAATTAGCTTCTTTAAAACGTTTCAAAGATGATGTAAAAGAAGTAGCAAAAGGATATGAATGTGGTATGCAGATAGAAAACTACAATGATATTAAAGAGGGAGACATCATAGAAGTATATGTAATGGAAGAAGTGAAAAGATAAGAGAAATCTTATCTTTTCCTAGACAAAATAGAAAGGATAGAAAGAACGTGCAAAGTTTTAAAGAACAAAAACAAGAATTTCAAGAAAGAATGACAAGAAATGTAAATGTACAAAGAAGTATTGAAAATTTTAATAAGAGAAAAGATGCTCAGAAGAAAGAAAAAGAAAGAAGAGAGCAACTTTCAAGAACAATTGCTAAATTAGAAGCAAAGGAACAAGAAAGATAAAAAGGAGGCAAAAAAATGCCAAAAAATGAAAATAGACTAAATCGTATTGACGAAGAACTAAAAAAAGAATTAAGCCAAATTATTTCTTTTGAATTAAAAAACCCAGATGCAACAGGGTTGATTAGTGTAACAAAAGTAAAGATTACACCAGATTTAAAATATGCCAAAGTATATGTAAGTATGCTAAATTCTAAAAACGAAGAAAAAACATTAGAAGCATTAAAACAATCGGCAGGCTTTATGAGAAGCTTAATTGCCAAAAGAGTGAATTTAAGAATTACGCCAGAATTAGTATTTGAAAAAGATGATTCAATGGAATATGGAGCAAAAATAGATGCGATTATTAAGGAATTAAAAGAAGAAAGTAAAGATGATAAATAAAAAGCAATTATACACGTTTTACTCTTTTTTCGGAGTTTAGCTTAAAAAGCGGGAAAGGAAGAAAAAAATGACTTTAGATAATATATTAGAAGAAATACAAAAGGCAAAAACAATTGTAATATTAACACATGAAAATCCAGATGGAGACGCCATAGGTAGTAGTTTAGCTATGTATGGAGCTTTAAGAAAGATGGGCAAAGAAGCAGACGTTATTGTACCAGAAATGCCAAAGGCATATAGCTTTTTACCATATGCAGAAATAGCAAAAAAAGAATCTCAAGTGGAAAGCTACGACTTAGCCATTTCTGTGGATGTGGCTACCATTCCATTATTAAATGGTTTTGCAAGTTATTTTGAAACAGCAAAAGTAAAGGTAGCGATTGACCATCATGCAACTAATACTATGTTTGGAGACTATAATTACGTAAATCCAGATGCGCCAGCATGTGCACAAGTATTATTAAATATTTTTGATTATTTTGGCGTGGAAGTAGATAAAGAAATTGGAAGTTGTATTTTAACAGGAATTATTACAGATACAGGAGGATTTGCTTATCAAAGTACCACACCGGAAACATTTGAATTTGCAGCTAATCTACTAAAAAAAGGAGTTAATATTGCTAATATTTATAAAAGAGTGATGAATACAAAATCCAGAGCAAATTTTGAACTTCGCAAAAGAGCAATGGATAGAATGGAATTTATTGAAGAGGGAAAAATAGCCTATACCTATCTTACACAAAAAGACATGGAAGAAACAAATGCAGATGCCGATGACCACGAGGGAATTGTAGAAGAAGGAAGAGCAATAGAAGGAGTAGAAGTTTCTATTTTCCTTAGAGAAACGAAAAAAGGAGCTTATAGAGCATCTCTTCGTTCTAATGAATATCTAAATGTTTCAGATGTCTGCCTTGTATTTGGTGGAGGAGGACATCTTCATGCAGCAGGTTGCACTATGAATGTTACCTTAGAACAAGCAAGAGATAGAATTATTAGTCAAGTAAAAACCTATTTGAAATAGAGTAAATCCATTTATTTCAGGTTTTTATAAATGAATGATTAATTCTGCTAAGGAGAAAAGGGTGAACAAGAAAAATGAATGGAGTAATTGTTGTAGATAAGCCAAAGGGCTATACTTCTCATGATGTGGTAGCAAAAGTAAAGAAAATTTTACAAGTGCGTAAAATTGGACATACAGGCACACTAGACCCAAATGCAACAGGAGTATTACCACTATTATTAGATAATGCTACAAAAGTATCAAAATACTTAATGGAACATGACAAGACTTATGAAGTGGTATTGCAATTAGGGATAAGAACAGATACGCTAGATGGCGAAGGAAATATTATAGAAGAACAAATAGTGGATTGGAATAACTATTCTGAAGGGGAAATAGAGGTAGTACTAAAATCTTTTTTGGGAACAAGGAAACAAACACCTCCTATGTATTCTGCCATAAAGGTAAAGGGAAAAAAACTATATGAATATGCAAGAAAAGGGCAAAAAGTAGAAGTACCAGTAAGAGAAATTACGATATACGATATTGCTTTAATAAAAGCAGATGCGATAGAAAAGCAGATAACTTTTCAAGTAGCTTGTTCCAAAGGTACTTATATCAGAAGTTTGTGTGAAGAAATTGCAAAAGAATTAAATACCATAGGTTATATGAAAGAATTAAGAAGAACAAAGGTAGGAAATTTTTCTTTAGAAAATGCAGTTTCATTAGAAGAACTAGAACAACATACAGAGGATAGTTTGTGGATAAAAGAAAAAATTTTGACAGTAGAACAAGTATTAAAAAATTATGCAACAATACAATTGGAAGAAAAGAAAATACACCATTTTTTAAATGGAGTAAAAATATCTGTTTGTCAGCCAGATGGTGTTTATCATATAAAAGATGAAAAAGGAAATTATATAGGATTGGGTATAGTAGAAAATCAAAAACTAAAAAGAGATGTGATTTTATAAAAATTTTCATAATTTTATTATGAAAATTTTTTTCTTTATGTGAAACTATTTTTGATTTTTTGAACTCTTATAAGGCAGAGATAGAAAAGGGGGGAAATTTATTTGAAAACGGAAGAAATAATAGAAAGAATAAAGCAAGGGATAAAGAAGCTTTTACAGAAATAGTATTAAAATATAAAAATTTATTATATAAGATAGCTGTTACAAAGTTAGAAAATGAGGAAGATAGATGTGAAGCTATACAGGAAACTATGATATCTGCTTTTAAAACTATACATCAATTAAGAGAAGTTGATAAATTAAAGCAATGGCTTGTAAGAATTTTTATTAATCAGTGTAATTCTATTTATAAAAAAAAGAAACGAAATATTGTGTCAATAGAAAATATAGAAAATATAGAGACAGAAGATATGGAAAATAGTCATACGAAAATAGATATTTATACAAGTATGAAAATGTTAAAACAAGAGGAAAGAGATGTATTAATACTGTATTATTATGCAGGTTATACAATGAAGGAAATAGCTTATACCTTAAAAAGAAAAGAGAACACAGTAAAAACTATTTTAAGGAGAAGTCTAATGAAATTAAAAAAAATAATGAAAGGAGAGGAAAAACATGGAGAAAGATATTATTAATGGCATAAAAAAAGAAATAGTCGCATCAGCCAAATTTGAAGAAGCGATAATTAGTGCATTAGAAATAAAAAATTGTTATAAGAAAAGAAAAGTGAATTTTATTGCTCTTGTAGCTAGTTTATTATTAATATTTATCTTATCACAAGGAGGAGTATACGCTTATCGTTATATGAAATTTCATGCTAATAATCAATGGGGATATATTATGCCTAGTTTAGAAGAGAGTATAGAAGGCGGATATTTATATAATGTGGATATGAATTATGTATATAATAATAAAGTTGGAATAAAAATAAATTATATTATTATGTCAGATTATCATTTAAATGTCTTGTTTGAGATAGTTGGTAGGCAAGTAACAGATTTGCAAGATATGCTTATTTATGATGAAGATTATAACATTTTATTTTGCTATGATATAGACATTTATCAAGAGTTTTGTAAATTACATGGAAAGAACAATTCTATGCAACAAATTGAGCAATACGCAAATGGATATGGTATTCAGATTATAGAAAATGAGGAAAATAAAATACAAATTTTATATACGATAAGATCAACATCAGGTTTTCCAAAATCTAAAAACTTATATTTTTCATGTCATAATTTATATTACGAAGGATTAAAAATAGAGTCAGGTACATGGAATATAGCTTTGGAGTTACCAGAAAAATTTTACAATCGCGAAAATATACAATATAAAGGAACTGTAACAGAAAATTCTATTATAGAATGGGGAAAAGCAGAAATTACAGATACGGATATGTTATTGAAAGTGAAACTGAAAGAAGGCAATAGAAAAAGTAATATTGACATATATATATTAGATGAACAAGGCAAAAAATATAATTATAATCAGATAGAAAATAGTATATATGTGTATAATAATATAGTTTATGCAAATTTTAATATTAGAAAAGAAGATTTTCCATCTACTATGATAGCAGTAATAAGTATAGATAATGAAAAAATATATATGGAATTAGAAAAAGAGCAAACATAAAGAGGATTCATTTATGAACCCTCTTTAAAATGAGAATAGGAATACAAAATACAGCGAACGAACAATTAATAAATTTTAATAATCCCAAGTATATAATGGAATATAGAGAAAAGTATTAAATCAATGCGAATTTATACAGATATGAATTTTGTATGTAAGTACTTTAATATTGACTATGCGACTAATGTTACTGTAAAACAATTTATTTACACAATAATTTATAATTTATTATAGCATAAAAAATAAAAAACTACAAATACTAAAAAACGAGATAAAGTTAGGAAAACGAAGAAAAAAAGAGAAAACGAGAGATAGGATAAAGGAAAAGAAAAAATTTCAAGAAAAAAAGAATTGCAAATAAAAACAATATGTGCTAATATATAAATAACTTAAAGAGAATATACAAAAAACTTCCCTGCGTAGTACGTGTAGACTGGAATTTTATTACCAACAAATTTTAAAAGGGAGTCCGCCTTTGGAAGTGGCGTGTAAGCTTACTAAGAGTAAGAAACCCAGGAGCTTTCAACAAGACACCCACCTGTGAAAACAGGTATTAAAAATTTCTTCATCTTACGGCTAATGTGGGGGTAATTTTTCAAAAAGAGGTAGCGCATGCAAAACAAAGAATAAGTTTGCTAATCTTAAGGAAATAGGATTAGCAAACTTTTTTTCTTGCTATTTACTATAGACTGTAGTAAAATATAGGCAAAACAGAAAGAGAGGCTAGAAAGTGACCATAAAGCAAGCTTTATTAACCACAAGAGAAAAATTAAAAGAAATGGGAAAAGAAGATGCCTATTTGCAAGCCAAAAGGCTACTAAGCTTTGTTTTAAAAAGAAGTGAAAACGATTGCATCATACACCAAGAAGAAAATATAACAGAGCAGGAGATAGAAAAAATTGGCCAATATTTAGCTCAAATGAAAGAAGGAAGGCCTATTCAATATATTACAAAAGAGCAAGAGTTTATGGGACTTCCCTTTTATGTAGATGAGAATGTTTTAATACCACAACCAGATACAGAAATTTTAGTAGAAGAAGTGATGTCGCTATATCCTAAAGAAAGCCTACTTACAATTCTAGATTTATGTACAGGAAGTGGATGCATTGGTATTTCTCTTGCTAAATATTTTGCCAATAGCAGAGTGTATTTAAGTGATATTAGTAAGGAGGCACTTTCTATTGCAGAAAAGAATGGGCAAAAAAATGATATAGATAATATACAAATATTGCAATCTAATTTATTTCACAACATTCCAAAAGAGTTGGATGTAATTGTGAGTAATCCTCCGTATATTCCATCAAAAGAAATACCATTCTTGCCAGAAGAAGTACAAAAAGAACCCCGTATTGCATTAGATGGTGGAATAGAAGGATTAGATTTTTATCAAAAAATCATTAGAGAAAGTCCCAAATTTTTGAAAGATAAAGGATATTTGTGTTTAGAAATGGGATATGACCAAAAAGAAAAAATAGCAAATTTACTAGAAAATACTGATAATTTTGAAACTTATTATATCAAAAAAGATTTAGCAGGAATAGATAGAGTGGTAGTAGCACAAAAAAAGTAGCAAGGGAGGGAGAACATGTCCTTTTCATCTGATTTAAAAGAAGAATTAAGTAAAAAAAATAATTTAGCTAATAAAGAAGAAGTAAAATGGGAATTAATAGGCTATCTGATTAGTAACAATACTACTTGTGATAAAACAAAAATAAAGTACACAACAGAAAACGAATATAATATTAATCGATTTAGTAAGTTACTTTCTAATGTAAACCAATTAGAATATCAAATAGGCTTAACAGGAAAAGTTTATTGGATAGAATGTAAAAAAATCGATTTGCCAGAAATAGAATATGAAGAAGATAGTATTTCCTATCAAAAGGAAGAGTTACCAGAAAATTTAATAAAAGCATTCCTAAGGGGGATTTTTTTAGGAAGCGGTAGTATGAATAATCCAGAGAAAAAGTATCATTTAGAACTGCTATTTGCCAAAGAAGAAACAGCAAAACAGATACAACAATTGATGAAGAGAGAATCTATTTCTTTTAAATGGTTAGAAAGAAAAAAGGGATATGCTTTGTATTTAAAAGAAGGAGAAGAAATTTCAAAATTTTTAGCATTTATAGGAGCAACACAGGCGGTATTAAAATTTGAAGAAATAAGAGTACTTCGTGATATGAAAAACCAAGTAAATAGAACAGTTAATTGTGAGACTGCAAACTTAAATAAAACAGTAGAAGCGGCGGTAAAGCAATTACAGGCAATACAAACTTTGCAAAAAAAAGGAAAATGGGAGAACTTGCCAGAAAATTTAAAAGAAATAGGGAAACTTCGCTTAGAAAATCCTCATGCAAGTTTAATAGAATTGGGAAAAATGCTAAAAGAACCAATAGGAAAATCAGGAGTGAATCATCGTATGCAAACGATTTTATCTTTGGCAAGTAAGGAAGAATAAAATTTATAGGATAAATAGAAAGGAAAGCCCAAATGGAGAAAATAGGAATTTATATACATATTCCTTTTTGTGTAAGAAAATGTGATTATTGCGATTTTATTTCTTATGCAGGAAAAGAAGAAAAGATGCTAGCATATGTAGATAGTCTACAAAAGGAGATAGAAGAAAGAGCAAAAAACATAAGAAATGAGAAGAAGGTAATAGATACCATATATATAGGAGGGGGAACCCCCTCTTTTCTTCCGCTTGGAAGGATACAAGCAATTTTAGAAACAATAAAAAAAGAGTATAGTGTAAAAAAAGATGCAGAAATTACCATAGAAGTAAATCCGGGAACAGTAAGCAAAGAAAAATTACAAGAATATAGAAAATGTGGTTGCAATCGTATTAGCATAGGATTGCAAGCAACAAGGAAAAAGACATTAGAAAGAATAGGAAGAATACATACTTTTGAGCAATTTTTAAAAACTTATCAAATGGCAAAAGAAGTAGGCTTTTCCAACCAAAATGTAGATATCATGATAGGTTTGCCAGAGCAGAACTGCCAAGAAGTAGAAGAAAGCATTCATAAGGTATTAGAGCTAGAGCCAAAACATATTTCCATCTACTCTTTAATTGTAGAAGAAGGCACACCTTTAGAAAAGAAACTCGCACAAGGAAAGTATAAGCTTCCAGATGAAGAGGAAGAAAGAAATATGTATTGGAAGGTAAAGCAAATGTTAGAACAAAGTGGATACATACATTACGAAATATCCAATTTTGCCAAACCACGGCTGGGGATCTAAGCATAATTTACATTGCTGGGAGCAAAAAGAATATTTAGGTTTTGGACTAGCTGCACATTCCTATTATCAAAAACAAAGATATAGCAATATAGAAAATTTAGAACAATATATAGAAAATGTACAAACACATCAATTTGAAAGAAACAAAATTCTTCAGGAAGAACAAAATAAAGAAGAAGAACAAAAGGAATATATGTTGCTGGGGTTAAGAAAACTACAAGGAGTATCTATACAAGCTTTTCAGGAAAAATTTGGAAATAATCCATTAGAACTTTATGCAAATAGTTTAGAAAAACTACAAAAAGAAAACTTAATAGAAGTAAAGAATGATAATATTCAATTAACGAATAAAGGACTAGATTTAGCAAACCTTGTTTGGGAAGAATTTGTGTAAGTAATGAAATAAAAAAGGTCACAAAAAATTCACAAAAAAATTAGCAATCTATATTGACATTTGCTAAAAATGGAGATAATATATAGAAAGTAATTAGCAGTCTAGGTCAAGAAGTGCTAATGAAGGAGTGAAAAACATGCTAGATGAAAGAAAAAAGAAGATATTACAAGCAGTAGTAGACGAATATGTAAATACTGCAGAGCCAGTTAGTTCCGCTATATTGGTAAAAAAATATGGACTTCCTTATAGCAGTGCTACTGTAAGAAATGAACTAGCAGAATTAGAAAGTGGAGGATATTTAGATAAAACACATACCTCTTCAGGACGTGTACCTTCCAAAAAAGGTTATCAATATTACGTAGATGAATTAGTAAAAGAAGATGATATTTCTTTAGAAGAAATTAAATATATTCAATCGAAATTATCTACAAAAGTAAATGAAATTGAAGATTTAACCAAAATTGCCACTACTACTTTATCAGAAATTACGCATTATACTTCTGTAGCGGTAGGTCCAAAGCCAGAAGTACAAATTATTGAAGAAATAAAGTTTGTACTATTAGGTAGCAGAATGCTAATGGTAGTGATTGTAACAGATAACGGTTTGGTAAAAGAAACCATTATTAAATATGATGAAGATATTACAGAGAGTCAAGTAGAAACTTTAAATAATTTGTTTAACAGTAAATTAAAAGGGAAACCTTTAAGTAAGATTGATAAGCCAATGGAAGAATATATCTTAGCAGAAATTCAATATAGTGTTAAAGTGATTAGACCAATTATAGAGCAAATTAACCATATTGTAGAAGAAGAGGAAGATGTTTATTTTCAAGGAGCCAATAAAGCATTTGAGCTACCAGAATTTAAAAGTTTAGAAATTGCAAAAAGTTTTGTTAATGTATTAGATACCAAAGAGATTATGCTAGATATGTTAAACTCGGGAGTGGCAAAAGATATTAATGTATATATAGGTGATGAAAAGGAAAATAAACAGCTAAAAGATTTTAGTATTGTTACTTTCAAACATTCGGTAGGAAATAAGGATTTAGGAACAATTGGAATTATAGGACCAAAAAGAATGAATTATTCAAAAGTTATTTCTGTAATGAAATATCTTAGTAAGAAATTAAATGAACAAGAAGGACAAGAAGAGAAAAAAAGACATAAAAAAGATTAATAAAGAAGGAATGGTGTGAAAGATATGGCTGAAAAAGAAAAAGAAGAACAAAAGAAAACAGAACAAAAGCAAGAGGAGCAAAAAGTAGAAACGAAGGAAAATGAGCAAGCAAAGGAAAAGACAGAAGAGCAGGTATTAAAAGATACCATTTTAATGCAAAAACAAAAACTAGAAGAACAAGAAGATAGGCTAAAAAGATTAATGGCAGAATTTGATAATTACAAGAAGAGAAGCAGTAAAGAAAGAGATGGATTGTATCATTCTCTAGTAGGAGATATTTTTACATCCCTATTACCAGTGATTGATAATTTGGAAAAAGCAGTACAAGCAAAAACAGAAGATGAAGAATACAAAAAAGGCGTAGAGCTAGTATTAAAACAAATGCAAGATATTTTAAAAGCAAATGGAGTAGAAGAAATTGAAGCAGTAGGAAAAACTTTTGATCCAGAACTACATGAAGCTGTAAGCTCTGTAGTAGACGAAAACTTAGGAGAAAAAGAAATTAAAGAAGAATATAGAAAGGGCTACAAAATAGGAAACAAAGTGATTCGTCATTCTATGGTAGTAGTAGCCAACTAAAAAAGGATAAAATGATGGTAGTTTTATCATTTATAAAATAGATTAATAAAAGGAAAGGAAGAATAAATTATGGGAAAAATTATAGGAATTGATTTAGGAACAACCAATAGTTGTGTAGCAGTTATGGAAGGAGGAGAGCCAGTTGTTATTCCAAATGCAGAAGGAAATAGAACAACACCTAGTGTAGTAGCATTCTCTAAAAACGGAGAAAGATTAGTAGGACAAATTGCAAAACGTCAAGCCGTTACAAACCCAGAACATACTATTATCTCTATTAAAAGAAAAATGGGAACAAACGAAAAAGTAAAAATAGATGGAGAATCTTTCTCTCCACAAGAAATATCTGCTATGATTTTACAAAAATTAAAAACAGATGCAGAAAATTATTTAGGACAAAAAGTAACACAAGCTGTTATTACAGTACCTGCTTACTTTAGCGATAGCCAAAGACAAGCAACAAAAGATGCTGGTAAAATTGCAGGACTAGAAGTATTAAGAATTATTAATGAACCAACAGCAGCAGCACTTGCTTTTGGTATGGATAAAGAAGACCAAGACCAAAAAATTATGATTTATGACTTAGGTGGAGGAACATTTGATGTTTCTATCCTAGATATTGGTGATGGTGTATTTGAAGTATTAGCAACAAACGGAAATACACACTTAGGTGGAGATGACTTCGACCAAAGAATTATAGATTACCTAGTATCTGAATTCAAAAAGTCAAGTGGTATTGATTTGTCTACAGATAAAATGGCAATGCAACGTTTAAAAGAAGCAGCAGAAAAAGCTAAAATAGAACTTTCTGGCATGCAACAAACACAAATTAACCTACCTTTCATTACAGCAGATGCTACAGGACCAAAACACTTAGATATTACATTATCTAGAGCAAAATTTGAAGAATTAATCTCAGACTTAGTAGATGCTACAAGAGGACCAGTAGAACAAGCTATGAAAGATGCAGGTATTACTGCAAACGATATCCACAAAGTATTACTAGTTGGTGGATCTACAAGGGTACCATGTGTACAAGAAATGGTTAAGAAAATTACAGGAAAAGAGCCAGATAAAGGAATTAACCCAGACGAATGTGTAGCCATTGGTGCTGCTATTCAAGGTGGTGTATTATCTGGAGATGTAAAAGACTTAGTATTACTAGATGTAACCCCATTATCTTTAGGAATTGAAACTTATGGTGGAGTATTTACAAAATTAATTGAAAGAAACACAACAATTCCAACGAAAAAATCACAAATATTCTCTACTGCAGCAGATGGTCAAACTTCAGTAGAAGTACATGTTC
>CALXBX010000023.1 GCA_944386655.1 uncultured Clostridia bacterium
GGTGTTAGCCATCTATCATAATATGCTTTTACATTTCTTTTTAATCTTTCATTCCATGGTTCATGTTCTTCTATTTCTTGTAAATCTTGTTCACATCTATTTTTTATATACTCTATCATTTCCATTGGCATTGCAGATGCCTTTTTTATTCCACTTGTAAATTTATAAAATACATAACTGTCTATTTAAACTTTTCTAATGTAATTATTGTTTGTTTATCTTGTGACGAATTTGAAGAACAAAACTTACAATTATTAGGGCATGTTTGTATTACTTCAAAGCATAAATCCTTTAACATATTTTCTCCTCTAACTCATTTTTCAAATTCATTCTTTCTACTTTTAAAAAAATCATAGAAATATCTTACATTTTCAAGTTCATTAAGTTTTTTAAACTTTATAATCTTTTTTCATCTAATGATACTATATCTTTCTAAATAAAAAATTTTTATCGTTGCATCTTCTGCCAAGACACTTAAAAGCCTTCTATCAAAAGAAATCTTTATATTTTATTGAATTACAAATAACTAACAATATCTTCAAAAGTATCATATCCACTTTCACTATTGATATGTCCTGCATTTGGTATAAAAACTTGCTCTGCCCCGAATTTTGTCTGCAAAATCTTTTTCTACTTCATATTTTACATATGGATCATTATCTGAATAGAAACAAATTATTTCATTTGCATACTTTTTTACATCTTCTAAATTGTCAAAATACATTGATTTATTAACTGTATCATATTCTTTATTTATTCCTAAATAATTATTAAATCCACATACAAATATTAATTTTTTAACTTTTACTTTATTTTGGGTTAAAAATTTTGATATAAATACTGGTGCAATGCTATGTCCTATAATTATTGTATATCTGGCTCTTTATTTTGTAATACATTAAATGGATATATATTATTATTTGTTATTCTGCTATCACTTAGTTTAAATATTTTTAGGTATATCATTTTTATTCCTCAAATTATATTTATCTATATTTTCTTTAGTTGCAAATCCATTAGGTCCTTTTACTTTTTCTAAAAATACTATTCCATCTAAATGGTCACATTCATGTTGCACTAATCTTGCAAAAAATCCATTTAGTTGTTTTGTTATTTTCTCTCCATTTTCATTATAATAAGTCAATTCTATATTCTTATATCTTTCTACTTTTCCTCTTATACTAGGGACACTCATACATCCTTCATATTGCACGTCTGTATCTTCTGATAACTTCTTCCAAGTTGGATTAATCATTGCTGTTATTGGTATTTCTTCTGCATCATTATATTTTATATTTTCTTTTTTAGCTCCTACTACAATAATTCTTTTATTTACACCTATTTGAGGTGCAGCAATTCCTAATCCTGTTCCAAATTCTAGTGTTGATTTTAAATCTTCTATAACGTCTATAATATCTTCATTAATATTTTTTATATCTACTTCACCACATTGTTTTTCAAGAATAGGTTCTCCTACTTCTCTTACTTTTAATACTTTACCCATAGCACATCATCTCCATAAATATTTTTTCTTAAAATTTTCTCTCATTAGAATTTAAGTTCCCTCATATTATTTATATCTAAACCAATCTTTTTATAAATCTCATCAACAGTACATGAAATTGTATCCTTAAAAGAATATCCTAAAATGCTTAATATTTTTTCTATATCATTTTTATCTTTTCCTTCAATTTCAATATATGGTAATAATTTAGGCCATGTATCAATATCTATCTCATGCTCATTTAAAACATATTTTTCTCGTCTTTTTTCTTGATAGCTTCTATATGAAAATCCGAGTTTTTCAAGCAATTCATTTGTTTCTTCAAATGAACTTACTTCTATCTCTGTTTCTTGCATTTGTTGGATATTTGATTCATTATCCTTTAAAATATGTTTTATTGTTAAAGTTGTTTTTTCTTTTATTTCTTTGTTTTCTTTTTTCTCAATTGTTTTCCTTAATCTAATCCATTTCTTTGGTGTAGATTTATAATTGTTTATAAATTCTTTTAATTGATTACTATTTAATATCTTTAATGTTTGTTTCTTATCCAAAGTAAATATATGTGACAAATTAATGATTTTAAAATTTCTTTTTAAAAAATCGATTTCTTCATCACTTAATAATTGGTCTATTTCTTGAAAAAGATTCTTTATTTTTGTTAAGGCTATATCTTTTCTTAATTCAATGTTTTCATTATTTAATTCATATAAATTAGAATAATATCTTTGATTTATATAAGTTAGGTCGTATACACGTAAATATTGTTGCGAAGAACTAATATATTTTCCTCCTGATTTCTTTATTTTGCTTACTAATTCTTCTTCATTAATATTTAAAATTTTTACTTCTAACTCCATACTACTCATATTCTATTTTTCTCCTTTTTCTCAATAAAAGTTATATGTTTCTTTTACTAATGCCTACACTATATCACAGATTTACATTTTCCTCAACCAATTTGCTAAAATCACACTAAATATATTAGATTTTTAAGCAAAAATAAAGCACCCATTACAAGGCACTTTACGTAGGATTCTCTTTAACTTTAAAATTTTATTTTAATAAATTCATATGTTCATCAACATACAACCATATCATATGAGATATCTAAAACAACCTTAACATGAATTTCAGAATTTTGTACTTTTTCTAGTCCAAATCTACCTCTTTTATGAAACATTATTATATCTTGAAAGCTAGTAAATTCAAGTATTATTGGTAATTCTTTAACTCTAGCAACGCACAGACTTCCACATGTTTACTATAAGGAAACATATCTACAGGTTGCATTAACTTTGTTTCATACTTTTCCTTTAGTAGTTCCATATCTCTTACCATCGTAGCAGGATTACAGCTAATATAAATTATTTTCTTTGGTTCTACTGCTAACATATTTGTAATAGTTATTTCCTCTAATCCTTTGCGAGGAGGATCTACTATAATCACATCTGGGTATATATTTTTCTTTTCCATCAAATTTGTAAATACTGTTTCTACATTTCCAGATAAAAATTCTATATTTTTCACTTGATTAATCTTTGCATTTTCTTTTGCATCTTCAACTGCTTGTTCTACAACCTCTACTCCATATACCTTTTTTACATATTTTGATGCGAAAATGCCTATTGTTCCAATTCCACAATACAAATCAAATACAATATCTTCTTTATCCAAGTCTGCCATTTCAAGTGCTATTTGATACAATAATTCTGCTTGTACTGGATTTACTTGATAAAAAGACATTGGTGAAATTTTAAAAGTATACTCTCCTAAAGTATCATAAATATAGCCATCTCCATGTAAAACAATATTTTCAGGTCCTAATATTACATTTGTATTCTTCTGATTTATGTTTTTAACAACTGTTTTTACATTAAATCTTTTTACTAATAACTCTACTAACTCTTGTTCTTTTATTAATTTTTTTCCATTTACAACTAAAACACACATAATCTCGTGAGTATGTAATCCTACTCTTATTACAATATGACGAAGTAGCCCTTCTCCTATTTTTTCATTATAAGCAGGAATTTGATTCTCTTTCATAAACTTATAAATAGCAAATGCTATTTGTTCTGATATAGGTAGTTGTATTAAACAATTTTCCATAGGAATTATTTCATGCGTTCTTTGTGCATAAATTCCTATGACTGGCTCTCCTTGTTTATTAGTACCTACTGGATACTGTGCTTTATTTCTATAATGATAAGGGTTTCCCATTCCTATTGTCTTTGCTATTTTAATACCACTATCCTCTCCAAATGTTTTTTGTAACAAATTCTCTATTTTTCTTTGTTTTATATTTAATGTCTCTTCATAATCCATATGTCTTAATTGACATCCGCCACATCTTTGATAAGTGTCACAATCCTCTTTTACCCTATGTTCTGACTTTTTTATGATTTCTACAACTTTAGCATAAGCATATGAAGATAACACTTTTACTATATGTATTTTACATGTTTCTCCTTGCATCGCATTAGGAACAAATACTGTAAAATTATCTATTTTAGCAATTCCCTCTCCTTCCATGCCATAATCTATTATATCCACTACATACTCTTCATTTTTTCTTATTTTTTTCTCCATTGTATACCTCTCTTTATCTTTTTTATTTATTATATGGATATTATAGAAATTTATCAAGTACCAAAATTATTTTTATGCACAAATAACAATAATTTTTTAGGTATTGACTTTTTTATTTTTCCCGTGTAAACTAAAAGTATAATGATTCGCGGGTATAATTTAGTGGTAGAATGTCATGCTTCCGACCTGATAGCGAGGGTTCGATTCCCTCTACCCGCTCCAAATTATAACAACTTACGAACTATAAGTTTGTAGGTTGTTTTTTTATATGTTAGGAAAGTCATGCTGACTTCCTAATATATAAAATCATAACCACGTGTAAAACGTGTGGTTTGAACAAGCCTAAAAGGGCTTATAACATTGCCAGCGCCTAATTGACGCTGGCTTTCACTTCGTTCAAGACTTGACGTAATGACTACTTTCGCCAACCCTTAAAAGGGTTATGTGTTTCTCTCTTTGTTAATTTATCTTCCAGTATATCTTCTTTTTCTTGCTCTCTTATATATTTTCTTATTGTTGCTTCATTTAGTCCTACTGTACTTACATAATATCCTGTTGCCCCAAAATTACTATTTCCAAATTTATATCTTAAATTTGCGTTTTTGCCAAATATCATCTTTGCACTCTTTCCTTTTAAATATCCCATAAAACTTGATATATTTTGCTTCGGTGGTATTGATTAATAGCAGATGTACATGATCTGGCATCATATGTCCTTCTATTATTTCTACTCCCTTCCACTTACATAAATCTTTGATATATCCTTGTATATCTTCTCTTAACTTATACTATTAGCCATAGGACATCTCTCCTTTCAATGATATTTTTGTAGGCTTGAACACCCATATTATATCATAAGAGATGTCCTTCTTTAAGTTTTTAATCTCACTCGCATAGCGAGCGGTTTTTGTTTCACTTCGTTCCACAATGCTAAAGCTTAATAATACAAGAGGGAAATATTTCTCTCTTGTATTTTCTTTAAAATATATTAATATTCGTCTCCATTCACACCACTGCGATATTCTATTTCTTCCATAAAAGGAAACATCTCTTCTATTCTTTTATGGGTAAGCATAGACATAACTGGTTGTGGATTTTTATCATGTTTACTCAATAATTTTTGTGTATAGCAATTTTCATTTGTTTTAAATAATAAATATCGATTTCTTACATAAGTATAATACATTTGATAACCTTCGTCTAATTCTTTTTCAAACTGTTCAAATGTATATTTTTTCTTTTTCTCCATGTTGTAAATCTCCTTCATTATATAATGATATCTGTAGAAAGCATTTCATTTTCCTTCTCTTCTTTTTCCTTTTCTGGCGTTGTTTCTCTTTCTCCTGCTTTTTTCTCTACCATTGCTAGTTTTTGTTTCACTTCCTCTGTAGCTGCAAGAGAGCTTGTAAAATCTTCTCTTCTATCTTCTAATGTCATTGGCTTTTGTTCTATTTTTTCTTGCTGATATTGCTGATAAGCCTCTTCTAATTTTTGCACACTTATTTGTGCGTTTTGCAACATTTCCTTATCAATTGTTGCTGGCATTTTTCTTCTCACACCTTCTATTAATTCACTTACTTGTTCTCTATATTCTTGAATCCTTCTTTCATCAATAAAATTTTGAGAAAAAATATATTCCATTGTCTTTCTGCAATTAGCCATTTTTTCTGCTACATTTTCTGATATAGCTTCCCCATAAGATACTCCTCTACCGTCTATCTCTTGTCTATGTACTGTTGCATAGCAACTGTCCATAAATTGATATTCTTTTTTCTCACTATTTAAATCTTCTCTTGCTTCTATATTTCCTATGGCTTGTTTTAATTCTGCTGCCTTTGTTTCGCACTCTTGTTGATACATTTTATCTGCCAATTCTTCCGATTGCCACATAGCCTCATCATGATATTGACCATATCTTTTCGTATAAGCTGATAAATTTACCTTTTTTAAAGTCGTATTTAAAATTTCTGCATATTCCCTATATTTATTTTCTATTTCTCTTTTTACTTTTTCAGGTAAATCTTGCGTAGTTAAAATCTTCGTTATTTTATTTTGAAAATTTCTTAAATTTTCTTCTAAATATTCTGGTTTTGTCATAATTTCTTTTTCGGTAGCAAATAAGCTACTTACTTCTCCTTTCCTAAACTATCTAAAAACCTATCTTTATTATACCATTATTGTAACATTTTTTCAAATTCCTCTTCTGAAAGGATGGTAACTCCTAAAGACTGTGCTTTTGTTAGTTTAGATCCTGCATCTTCTCCTGCTAGTACATAATCTGTTTTTTTCGATACAGAAGAAGAAGTTTTTCCACCATATTTTTCTATTAAATCACTGGCTTCTTTTCGTGCATATTTGCTAAGAGTCCCTGTTAAAACAAATACTTTCCCTGCAAAACGGTCGTCCACATTTTCTTCTATATGTGCTTCCATATTAACTCCACTTTGTTTTAGCTTTTCTAATAAATCTTTTGTTTGTTCTTGTTCAAAAAATTCTTCTATATTTTTTGCTGTAATTTCTCCTACATCATCTATATTTTGCAAATCTTCTACATTGGCATTTGCTAAGTTATCCATTGTTTTATAATGTTTTGCCAATACTTTTGCTGCTTTAATACCTACTTGTTTTATTCCTAATGCATTAATGAGATGAAATAAGTCTTGCGTTTTACTTTTTTCTATTGCCTCTATTAAATTACTAGCAAATTTTTTTCCATTTTTCTTTAAAGAAGCAACTTGCTCTAATGTTAATGTATAAATATCTGCAATATTTTTCACAAATCCTTTATCAATTAATTGCTCTATAATTTTATAGCCTAATCCCTCTATATCCATCGCTTCTTTCGATACAAAATGGACAATACTTCTTAAAGTTTGTGCAGGACACTCTATTCCTATACATCTAGTAGCTGCTTCTCCTTCTTCTCTTACTGCTGGTGCACCGCAAACTGGGCAGACAGTAGGCATAGTAAATTCTTTTTCTTTACCAGTTCTTTTTTCTTTTACCACTTTTATAATTTCTGGAATCACATCTCCTTGTTTTTGAACTACAACGGTATCCCCTATTTTTAAATCTTTTTCCTTAATAAAATCTTCGTTATGAAGTGTGGTTTTGGAAATAGTAGATCCCGCTACTTTTACAGGTTCTAATATTGCCATTGGTGTAATAACGCCTGTTCTTCCTACTTGGCAGATAATATCTTTTAAAATGGTTTCTTTTGCTTCTGGTGGATATTTATAGGCAATTGCCCAACGTGGCACTTTATAAGTAGTTCCTAATTTTTCTCTATAACTTAGACTATCTATTTTTATAACCGCTCCATCTATGCCAAAACTTAATTTTTCTCTGTCATCTCCTATTTTTTGAATGGCTTTTACTACTTCTTCATAGGTTTTGCAAGGAATTTTAACAGGATTTACATGGAATCCCAATGTCTCTAAATATTTTAATTGTTCATAGTGAGAATTGTAAGGATTATTGTCCCATTTTTGTACATTAAAAATGAAAATATCCAAAGGTCTTTGTGCCGTTATTTTGCTATCCAATTGACGAAGAGAACCTGCTGCTGCATTTCTAGCATTGGCAAATAAGGACTTACCTAATACTTCTCTTTCTTCATTTAGTTTTTCAAATTCTTCTGTTCCAATAAAAACCTCCCCACGTACAGTTATGGTTACTTTTTCTTTTAGTACTTTTGGTATGGTTTTCACGGTTCTTAAATTGTCCGTTACATCCTCTCCAATTAGTCCATTTCCTCTAGTTGCTCCTCTTACAAAAATACCATCTATATATTCCAAGCTAACAGATAATCCATCTATTTTTGTTTCTACTACATAGTTTACTTCTTCCCCTTCTTCTATTGCTTGTTTTCTCATTTTCTCATCAAACTCTTGCACTTCTTCTAAAGAAAAAACATCTTGTAAGCTTTGCAAAGGGACTTCATGCACTACTTCTTTAAATCCTTCTTTTACATGACCTCCTACTTTTTGTGTTAGGGAATCTTTATCTATAAGCTCTGGAAATTCCTTCTCCAAAGCTTTTAATTGATTCATTAACATATCATACTCATAATCTGTTATTTCTGGATTATCCTCATCATAATATTTTTTCGCATAATATTCTAACTTTTCTCTTAAGGTTTTTATTTTCTGTTTTGCTTCTGTAATCTCCATGACTTTTTATCCTTCCTTTCCTCGGTCTCACATGCCCCACTCGTCCCTGCTATTTGGGGGATATATCTCACTTATCCTTAACATTTCTGGGGCACTAGCAGTATTATATACAAACATTCCAAAAAAATAAATGCTTTTATGCATAAATATATAAAATTTCTTCCTCCGCTATATAATGCATACGCATATACTCATCACACTTTTCTTCTAATAATTTAAAATTACAACATCTATTTTTTAGGCTTTCTTCTACTTTCGTTTGTGTTATCAAAAAATATAAATTTCTTGCTTTATTTGTAATTCTTACTTTATTTCTTTGTAACCACTCTAATTGCATCGCCAGCATATGAGCATACTGATTATTTTCTATTTGCTCTAAATAAATTTTTTCTAAAAATCTTCTAGGAATGGGAATCATATTATTTAGGTTAATTCCTCCTAATTTTCCCTCATATATTTTCAAAAAATCTTGTGTTTCTTTCATATAAAGATGTTTTTGTTTGGGAGAAGTAAGTGGTGCAAAAAAATTCTTTCCATTGACACATAATAATATTCCAATAAAGGGTCTTGTTTCTTTTTCTTCTCTCATCTCTGGTACTCTGCTATCAAATTCATGTAAATACATACAATAACTTTTATTTACTCTATATAAACTAATACTCATATTTTTCCTCTTTTCTTAGAAATACAATAATAGCAGAACTAATATTTTCTATGTAGCAAAGCTACTTTTTTCGTATACAATAAAAAAAGAAGCTCTTTTTCCATAGATATTTCTATTCTTTGCTATTACTGCTATTCTTATCTATTGGTAAGCCTCTTTTTTCTTTTTAATTTGCCATTTTTTCTTTCATTTTTACAAGTGTATTTAATGCATCAATTGGTGTTAACTGATTCAAATCTACTTTATCTAACTCTTGTGCTATTTCTGCTAATTTGTAATTTCCCATATCTAGCTGACCTGCTACCACCTTTTTGCTTTCTTTTTCTACCACTTTTCCACTTAAAATATTTTTTCTTTCTAAAGAACGTAGTATTTCATTGGCTCTTTTTGTCACTACTTGTGGCACTCCTGCCAATTTTGCTACATGTACCCCATAACTTTCGTCTGTTCCCCCCGGTACTATTTTCCTTAGGAAGATAATGTCTTCTCCTTTTTCTTTTACTGCAATGGAATAGTTTTTTACGCCTTCTAATTTATTTTCTAAATCTGTTAATTCATGATAGTGAGTAGCAAATAGCGTTTTAGCTCCGCATTTTTCTTTATCTGCTATATATTCTGCTACTGCCCATGCAATGGAGAGTCCATCATAAGTAGAGGTTCCTCTTCCTATTTCATCTAAAATTACCAAACTTTTTGGTGTTGCTTCTTTTAATATGTTAGCTACTTCCATCATTTCTACCATAAAAGTACTCTGTCCCATACTTAAGTCATCCGATGCACCTACTCTAGTAAAAATTTTATCTACTACACCAATTTTGGCATAAGAAGCTGGTACAAAACTACCGCATTGTGCCATTAAGGTAATTAATGCAACTTGCCTCATATAAGTGGACTTTCCTGCCATGTTTGGTCCTGTAATAATAGAGAGTCTATCTTGCTCTTCATCTAAATAAGTGTCATTTTGTACAAAGCTACCACTTGGCAACATTTTTTCTATAACCGGATGTCTTCCATCCTTAATTTGAATTACCCCACTGTTATCTACAATAGGTTGTACATAATCTCTATCTTCTGCTACTTGTGCAAAAGAACAAAGCACATCTAAAATAGAAATAACTTCTGCTGAGGTTTGCAATCTTGTTATTTTACTTTCTATATCATCCCTTACTTCCACAAAAGCTTGGTATTCTAAGTTAATTACTTTTTCTTCTGCTCCTAATATTTGATTTTCTAAATTTTTTAGTTCTTCTGTTACATATCTTTCTGCATTGGTTAATGTTTGTTTACGAATATAGGTATCCGGCACTTGTGCGAGGTTAGATTTTGTTACTTCTATATAATAACCAAACACACGGTTAAATCCTACTTTTAATCCTTTTATTCCTGTTTTTTCTCTTTCTTTTGCCTCTAACTCTATAATCCAATTTTTGCCTTCTGTTGTAGCTTTTTTTAAGTGGTCTATTTCTTCTTGATAGCCTAATTTAATTAGTCCACCTTCTTTTACAGAAATAGGAGGATCTTCTACAATGGCTTCTTCTATTAATTCATAAATATCTGTTAATTCGTCTAGATTTTGATATAAATCTTGTAGCATAGGAGACGTTGTATTTTTTAAAATGTTTTTTACCATTGGCAATTGTTTGGCAGAATTTTTTAGAGAAATTAAATCTCTTCCATTCGCACTTCCATAAGAAATTTTTCCAGCTAAACGTTCTATATCATATACTTTTTTTAACGCCTCTACTACATCTCCTCTTAACATTACATTTTCTTTTAATTCTTTTACTGCTTCTAAACGACGATTGATTTCTAAAACATCAATTAATGGGTCATTTAACCATCTTCTTAATAGTCTTCCACCCATAGAGGTAGAAGTTTTATCTAGCACCCATAACAAAGTTCCTTTTTTCGATTTATCTCTCATTTTTTCTGTAATTTCTAGGTTTCTTCTTGCATTTATATCCAACGCCATAAAACGAGAGGTACGGTATAACACTACTTTATGAATATGGTCTAAATTTGTTTTTTGTGTATCTGTCAGATATTGTAATAATCCATTCATAGAGCAAATGGCTAATTGATTTTCTTCTATTTGTTTTCTTTCTATCTCATTTCCTCGTTCATCTACAAATACATATTTTTTTAGTAATCCTGTACTTTCTGCTGAAAAACTAGCTTCTGGCACGCGTGAAATGTAGATTTCAAATCTTTCTTTTATTTTTTGCATTTCGTCTGTACTCTCATACATAAAAGAATTCACTACAATTTCTGCTGGTGTATAACGAGAAATCTCATCTAATAATTTAGGGAAATTATGGTTTTCTACAATCTGTGTTATTCTAAAATCTCCTGTGGAAATGTCGCACACGCTAATGCCAAAATAAGTAGACATTTTATAAATAGCCATGATGTAATTATTTTTCTTTTCCTCTAGCAAATTGGTTTCTACCACTGTTCCTGGAGTAACAACACGTATCACTCCTCTTTTTACAATGCCCTTTGCTTGTTTTGGATCTTCTAATTGCTCACAAATAGCTACTTTGTAACCTTTTTCTATTAATCTTGCAATATAGGTCTCTGCTGCATGATAAGGCACTCCACACATAGGTGCTCTTTCTTCTTGTCCACATAATTTACCTGTTAAAGTAAGCTCTAGCTCTTTGGATGCTGTTAAGGCATCATCAAAAAACATTTCATAAAAGTCGCCTAATCGGTAAAATAAAATACAATCCTTGTATTCTTCTTTTGTTTTTAAATATTCTTGCATCATAGGCGAAAACTCTGTATTCTCTGCCATTTTTTCTTCCTCCTCTTTCTCTTGGTTCTTCTCTTATGGCAGGATAATTTTATCCTCTATACTCTCCTTTTAAATACCACATATGTTCTGAAATAATGTTTAAATTTACCATTTTGCCAATTAACTTTTTGTCTCCTTCTAATATCACTACCTTATTAGAATCTGTTCTACCAGTTAGCATATTTTCATTATTTTTACTTATGCCTTCTATTAATACTTTCTGCACAGTTCCTATATAGGTTTTATTTTGCTCTTCCATTTGCCCTTCTACTAAAGCTTTTAGCCTATTAAATCTCTCATGTTTTATTTCTTCTGGTATTTGATTTTCCATTCTATCTCCTGGTGTTCCCACTCTTCTGGAATAGATAAACATAAAGACCTGTTCATAACCAACTTTTTTTACTACATCTAATGTATCTTCAAAATTTCTTTGCGTTTCTCCTGGAAATCCCACAATAATATCTGTAGAAAATACCACATGAGGGATCTGTTTTTTTATTTTATCTACTAACTCTAAATATTGTTCTTTGGTATATTTGCGGTTCATTGCCTTTAGTACGCTTGTACTTCCTGCTTGCAAAGGTAAATGGATAATTTTAGATACTTTCTCACAATCTCGAATGGCTTCTATTACATCTTGTGTAAAATCCTTTGGATGAGGAGAAACAAAACGAATTCTCTCTATTCCCTCTATTTTATTTACCTCTCTTAATAAAGTAGCAAAAGAATTCACTCCTCTATATTCTTCGAAAGGAATATGCTTTTCTCTTTCTACCCTTAAATAGGAATTTACATTTTGTCCAAGTAGCGTTACTTCTTTGTAACCTTGTTTTGCTAAAGACTCTACTTCCTCTAAAATATCTCTTGGACTTCTACTTCTTTCTCTTCCTCTTACATAAGGAACAATGCAATAACTGCAAAAATTATTGCACCCATTCATAATGGTAACAGATGCTTTGATATGGTCTCCTCTTACAATAGGTAGCCCTTCTATTACTTCTCCATCGATATAGGCAATATCTTCTATTTTCTTTCTATTTTCTAAAATATGATAAATATCTTCTGGTAGTTTGTATAAAGTGTGTGTTCCAAACAAGATATCTACAAAAGGATAACTCTTTTTTATTTTTTCTGTAATATGTTTTTCTTGCATCATACAGCCACCAATGGCAATAAGGGTTCCCTTTTCTTCTTTTTGCTTTTTGATTTCTCCTAATTTTCCAAATAATCTTTCTTCTGCATTTTCTCTTACGCAACAAGTATTATATACAATAATATCTGCCTGCTTACTATCTTCTGTTTTGGTATACCCCATACCTACTAGCATACCCTCTATTTTTTCGGAATCATTTTCGTTTAGCTGGCATCCCATTGTGAAGATAGCATATTTTACGTCTTTCCCTTGATGATATTCTTTTACTTTTTCCATATATTCTAATTCTTGTTCTACTTTATTCAATGTCTTAATCCTCTTTCTTTTTCAATTTTCCCCATTATATCTTATTTTTTTATGGTTTTCAAGTTAAAAAAATAATTGATTGCTATAATAAAAATTTGGGTTGTTCTCTTTATGAATGTCCTCTTTGTCACGATATTATTTTTGTAGGTCATACCTGTAAATCTAGATTTTGCTCTTCTTGTGGTTATAAATACAAAAATCAAAGAGTAGAATCTATTCTTCAAACTGCCTATAATTGTAATCATAGACATATTGTTTTTACTATTCCTGAACAACTAAGAAAATATTTTTTCTTTCCTTTTGAACGCAGAATTAACCTTTTATTTAAAGCTGTTAGAAATACTATTTATTCTATTCTTAATGAATCTTTTAAAAAAAATAAAAAAGGAATTCTCAAAAAATATTCTTCTAAAATTAAATATTCTCCTGGTTTCTTTGCTTTCCTTCATACTTTTGGTAGAGATTTAAAGTGGAATCCTCATATTCATATCCTTATTGCTGAAATTAAATTAGGCAACAATAATTCCTGTGTCCCTTGGAATTTCTTTGACTATAATGCTTTATCTTTTCGCTTCCAAAAAATTCTTTTAGATCTTCTCTCAAAGGATTTAGGAAAATCTTTTAAAAAGGATAAAAACTCTCTTTACAATAATTATTCTAAGGGCTTTTATGTTTATGCTGAACCTAAAAAATTTAAAGACTTTCAATCTGGGGTTGAATATGTTACTAGATATTGTGGTAGAGTTCCCATTAGTGAAAATAGAATTATTCATTATGATGGTTCTAATGTTACTTTCTCTTATATTGACCATAAAGATAATAAATATCATGAAGTTACTGTCTCTGCTTCACAGTTTATACTTATTCTTTTACGACATTTACTTCCTTCTCAATTTAAAATTATCAGATATTATGGTTTTTATAGAAAGAAACATCCTATTCACTCTAAAATGATCCCTTTAATTAAGCCACATTGTAGAATTTTTAGAAAATCTCTTCTTAAGCACCAAGCTAATCTGTCGTTAAGTTTTAATAGAGATCCTTATCATTGTCCTAAGTGTGATACCAAAATGGATTTAGTCCTCTATATGAATTAGAAATGAGGTTTTATTATGTTTGATTTTAATTCTTTTCCGTTTAAACTAAGCGGTAAAACAGTTGCTTACATCTGTCCAAAATGTAAATACAAATTTGATGCTCCAATTGAAGCTGTTTTAGAATTCGAACAAGAAGATGAATGGAATGGTTTACCTATTTCCACTCCACCTTATACTATCTGTGCCAAATGTAATTTTGATAAATGTGTTCCAATTGACTATGTATCAAAAAGAGGTTTTCATCACATTTATAAGGATAATTAGTTAATTACATACTTTTGTTCATCCCCAGAAATTTCCTCTTATTCTGGTAGTTTTCTTATACTCGCTTCTATTGTTTATGTAAACTCTTTCTTTATATTATTTTGTATGACTTTCCTATTATATGAAAAAAAGAATAGCTTATTTGCTATTCCCCCCATTCTACTCTTATTGAATTCCATATTTTTTCTTGAATTTGTCTGCTCTACCACCTGTTGTTTCTCTTTTTAAGTTACCTGTCCAGTATGGATGACATTTTGAACAAATATCTACTTTCATATCTGCTTTTGTGGAATTTGTTTTCATTACATTACCACAAGCACATGTGATAACAGCTTCTTTATATTCTGGATGTATTCCTGCTTTCATTATGTATTCACCTCTTCCTCTCTGTTTTAAAAACTATCGTTTTTTATCATAACACAAATTGCTATTTTTTTCAATAGTTCTTTGCTTATTTTTCATTTTCTTGTGCTTCTACATATGCTGCTGAGGATTGTAACTCATATTCTAACGATGTTTTTTGTACAAATTTTACAACAATATTAAATAGACATGCAAGTAGCAATATTACTAATAATACATTTTTCCATAATTTAGCAACCATATGCCTTACATTCCTCTCTTCCCTTTTTTCTTACATATTCTATTATACCTTATTTTCGCGTTTTGTCAAGTGGCAAGTTGGGTTGTTGGTGTAAATTTCTCGTTCGTCGTTCACTCAAGAATAATTCTGTATATAGATTCTTATTTCTGTTACGGCTGTTATTACGTATAATATTGCAATATTACTCATCCTTGTTTCTTTCATAAAAATTTTTTAATCTTTTTATGTTTTATTCCAATTGGTAATATTTGTGTTTTTTGTTGACATAATTTAAAAACTTTGTTATACTATCCCTATATTTTATTATAAGGAGGTTTATTTTTTTAACATTTATTACACAACACAAATAGGAGGAATACATATGCATAGTTTGTTATCAGGTAATGAAGCTTTAGCATTAGGATTCTATGAAGCAAATGGTTTGTTTGCTTCCGGATATCCCGGTACACCAAGTACTGAAATTTTGGAAAATATTTCTAAATTAAAAAATGTATACTCTGAGTGGGCTCCAAACGAAAAGGTTGCTGTTGAATCTGTAATAGGTGCTTCTTATGCTGGAGCACGGTCAATGGCTATAATGAAACAAGTAGGAGTTAATGTAGCATCTGATCCAATATTTACATTAGCCTATACAGGTTGTAATGCTGGACTAATCATTGTCACTGCTGATGATGTCGGTATACATTCTTCTCAAAATGAGCAAGATAATAGATGGTATTCTAAATTTAGTAAAATTCCCATGTTAGAACCATCTAATTCACAGGAATGTTTTGATTTTGTAAAAATGGCATTTGAATTAAGTGAAGCTTTCAAATCTCCAATATTTATTCGGCTAACAACTAGAATTTCACACTCAAAATCCATCGTTTCAAAATCGTATAAAAGGGATATTTCTCTTACTCTGTTACCTATTGACTTTAATGAAAGATTTGATCCTATTCCTAGGATTTCTAAGGAACTTCATCGCAAATTAGAAGACAAAATTGAGCAGATAACTAATTTTTCAGAAAATTATTCCATAAACATTGTAGAACAATCCCAAAATACTAACTTATGTATAATTACGTCCGGAATATGCTATCAATATGTCAAAGAAGTCTTTGGAAATAGTTATAGTATTCTAAAACTTGGAATGATATATCCATTGCCTGTCAATCTAATAAAATCATTTTGTCAAAGACATGAAAAAACTTTTGTTATCGAAGAATTAGATGATTTTTTAGAATCACAGATTTCTACATTTGGTATTAATTGTATTGGCAAAAAACTGACACCAAAACTTTATGAATTAACACCAGACATAATTAAGTCTATAATTTTAAACAATACTGCTTACATATGTAATGACAATATACCGACCGTACAAAAAAAGGATACATTTTGTGCTGGTTGTTCCTATAGGGGATTTTTCTATGTTTTAGGAAAATTTAAGAATGTTGTTATTAGTAGCGATATTGGTTGTTATTCATTGAGTGGCGGAGAACCTTTTTATGCAAAAGACATTGCTATTTGTATGGGAGGTGGCTTTTCTATTGCTCATGGTATTCAGAAAATTTTTCAAATTTCAAGTTCAACTAAAAAATGTATTGGAGTAATGGGTGACTCTACATTTTTTCACTCTGGAATGACAAGTTTACTAACTAATGTTTATAACAATAGTAACTCCTTACTTGTTATTCTCGATAATCGATCCACTTCAATGACTGGATTGCAAGAAAATCCAGGAACTGGTAAAACATTAAGAAATACTGAAACAACCGCAATAGACATTGAAAGTGTAGTTAAATCACTTGGAGTTAAATATGTACGATGCTTTAATCCTTTAGTATTGGACGAAACGTATACTGTTTTAAAATGGGGATTATCCATTGATGAACCAGTTGTTTTGATAGCCAAATGTTTATGTTCATTAAAAGAGAAAAAACACCATACTTTTACAATTGATAAAAATTATTGTATAGAGTGTCAAAAATGCGTTTCTATTCAATGTCCTGCACTAATATATAATAAGCAACTCCAAACAGTTGTACTTAATTCAAGTCTTTGCAATGGTTGTACTCTTTGCAAGCAACTTTGTAAATATGATGCAATTAAGGAGATTAATCTAGAATGAATACAAAAAATATTATCGTTTGCGGATTAGGAGGTCAAGGAGTTATCTTTGCAAGTACTATTTTAACAAATATATTACTTGCTTGCACTAATTTTGATATCAAAACTTCTGAAATCCATGGGATTTCTCAAAGAGGTGGCAGCGTTTTTGTTGAGATTAGGATTGGCGATATCATCTATTCTCCCATTATAAGTTTAAAATCAACTAATTATCTTTTAGACCTAAGTGGAACAGAATACTTAAATTATTTACCTAAATTATCTTCTTCTTGTGTAATAATAAAAAGAAGTAATGACTATATAACAAATTCTGAATTGGAATACGAATTTGAAGAGATAAATATAGACTCTTTCTTGAATGCCTATCATCTAGATATTAAGTCTTCAAATATGATTTTATTATCTTCATTACTTCGATATTTAAATTTTAATTATTTAACAGTCAAAACAGCTCTTATGAATACTCCTATTGGAGATTCAAATCTAAAAGCGCTATTAGTTATGTTAAAAAAATAAAATACCAAAAGGGAAGTAGTAAATTTTACTTCCCTTTTATCTTCGATATATTTGTTTAATGTCAATAATTTCTCTGTTTTTAATTTTTATGTCAAATATAGAAGGTGAGCTTACATATAGCAATTGATTATTATATCGTAACTGACATTGATCATCTATTTTACAATAGCGAGATAACCAAAATTTAATACTAGCACCATGTGATATTACAGCCACTTTCCTTGAATCATTGTTAATTACATCTTTAAGGAATAACTCCATTCTCTCTGAGACCTCTTCATTGCTTTCTCCTCCTACATTTTTTAAATAGATGTCTCTTAATTGTTCATTTGTATAACTATCTTGTTTATTCTTCCCTAATTCTCTCAATTTTTCTAAGTCACCCAGTTTTCGTTCATTTAATCTACTATCCACATTAATTTCTATATTATTTTTTTCTGCAATATATTTAGCTGTTTCTAATGCTCTTACATAATTACTACTCCATACCATATTTATATTTTGCATCACTTGTAATTCACTTATTTCTCTAGCTAATATTTCTCCATTGACAGACAAAATTATTTTTTCGTTATTTATTTGATCTGAAATATCATATTTTTTTGTATCTTTAATTTTTAATTGTTCAGAATGCCTTATTAAAAATATATCTTTTTCCATAACTCCTCCAATATTATTTATTATAGCAAAAAAAACTATTTTATACAATATACGTATAAAATAGTTTTTTATTAATTCCAAGGGTAAAACACGGATTATATTAAATTTTGAATTCGATTTTACCCTTATATTCCTTTAGAGTTCTTAGAATTGAACTTTTAAAAGATTTTTCCTCCTTTGTTATTATTAATTTAGGTTTTCTCATAAAGCTATTGCAATACTTAACAACGTACATCAGATTACTAATCTCATCAATATCAGTCAGTACTAAGATATTAGTATTTTTCTTATATAATTCTACTAATTGTCTTTCTATATCTACAATTTTCAAATTACTCTTTAAACTTATAACTGCTTTTTTTTCGGGATTTATATGATATTTAAAATAAATTTTATTTCCTTCTCCTGTTTCTCTTTTCTTTAAATCATATATATCGAATCCCATTTTTACTGCAAAAATAATCATATGTGGTCTTAAATTACTAGTTGCAACAGTTATAGTTGAATAATTCATTTTTTGTGCATATTCAATAAGAACTTCAAAAAAAACTTTTGTAATTCCATTTCCTTGATATTCCGGTATTACTCCACCATACCAAGCATATATATTCTTTTCTTGTTCTTGAACTATGGCTATACTATACCCAATTTTTATACTTTCTTCTTCATATACATATATCAAAATATCGTTTTCTCGTTTTTTCTTATAAAAACTTTGTAGCGGAAACTCTCTTCCAAAAATAACCTGATGTAGCGGAATTACTTCGGCAATCTCATATATTTGTCTAATTTTCATTTTATCCCCTCGTTAATATCTCTTGAGCTACTATTTTTATTTGTTCCTTTCCATCTAAGTCTGGATTCATAATATTCACTTCTATTATGAATGGAATATCTTTATTCCTTTTAGTTATTAAAATTGACACTTCTGTGAGATTCATAACTCCAGTTTTTAATTGTAAATGATCTCTTTCATTGTTATAATCATGAATATGGTATTCCCTAATATATTGCAAGAAATATGATAAGTTTAATATATATGATTGTACTGTTTTTTGGGAGATTTCTTCTCGTAACACACCATATTGAAAATGACCGATATCAAAACATACTCCTACATTTTGAACTTTTCTTATTGTTATCATATATTTAATAGTGTCATTCATCTTTTTTAAGTATGCTAGACAAAATCTACCAACTCTTTCATTTTCCAATAATACATAGTAATTTCCATTTAGGCTTTTGGCCAATTCATATAATTTATTTAGAAAATTACTTTCACATTCTAATGGAAAATGTAATATTAATGAAATTTTACTTTTATGTTTGAAAGTTCTAAGATGTTGAATTATATTTTTTCTCATATCCTTATCAAATTCAGCATCTAAAAAATTCTTGGGTAGATGTATAGAATATTTCCCACTTGAATATTTTTCAGAAAGTTCTAATACATATCCTAGTTTTTCTTCTTCTATTAACTTATCAGTAAGTTTGATTTCAAAGAAATCAAACTTACTGATATAATTCAGAAGGAAGTCTTTCAGATTGTATTTAGGAATATTATCAAATTTCAATCTAAATCCAATCATCAATTAGTATCCCTTTCCTCTTAAAAAGCATTGTAAATCCGCATAATTATACTTTGGGTCTTTACCTTTTTGGTTAATTAGTGCATTATATGCATTTTGAGTATTAATAGGTAACATACTTATAATCTCTTTATGCAATCTTGACACAGTATAACAAGCACAGGGATCGGCATCCTTGATATCACCTGTCATAAATTCTGCCCTAGACCTACAACCACTATTGCATACCAAACAATATTTACATTTTGAGCAATATGGTAAATCTTTCATTAATAATTGATTTTCCACGACATACTCTTCTTCTTGAATGGCTTTTCTTACATCAAAGCAGAATTTTCTGAAATCATATATACTGTTATGAAAATATTGACAAAGGGTTGCTACACCGTTGCTTCTAATTGATAACTGATGATCAGCTACATAATCACAAGGCGATAACATTTCTCTTTGCTTTAACATTTCATTCAATTCTGTCTGAGTTATCTTTTTCTCCGACACATCCAACATTATGGTTCTGAAAATATTGTTAATTTCAATGTCTAGAGTTTTCTTTAAATTTTTTGAAAGATATGACATTAGTATCCTTTTTGTACTTTCAATTAAATCACTATAATAAGTATCCAACTTTACTTCTTCAATGTTCTCTGTTGCCCCTCCTTGATATCCAATATCGAACACTCTCCATCTTCTTGCTCCAATTTCTAACACTTTTTCATAAATAGCTTCTAATTGTTTCACATTAGCCATTGAGCATACAGTATGGATGCATACCTCTATATTTGATATTTCAGAGATCATTTTTCCTATCTTCCAGAGCTCATTTGGGTTTTCGTTATGCCGATATAAAGATGTTTCACCAATCTCGTCAATGCTAATTCTTATTCTTTTTAATCCTGCTTCTTCCAATTCTCTTATAATTTCCGGAGTTAACAGTGTTCCATTAGTTACCATATCCACTTTTATTCCTAAGCTATTAATATATTGTACAATTTCTAATAGCCCAGACTTTACTAATGGTTCTCCTCCTGTAAGTAGAATCTTATTTATAGGATATTCTTTCTTCAAATTTCCTATTAATTTGATAATTTCAGCAGTTGTCATATCATCGTCTCTATTACTATATTCCGAGTTATGACAATAAGAACATGCGAGATTGCAATGAGATGTAAGTTCTAACCGTATTGATGAATATGTAGGTGTACGCATTTTTCCTCCTAAACTAATCTTTACAAATGAAGACTAACTTAAATATAAGTCAGTCTTCATCTGTTTGAAACCGCACATCAACTTAGTTACCAGCTGTTCTTAAATCCATAAGTCTTCCCTCCTTTTTTTAACCAAGTTTGCAAGTTCTTTACTAACTAAAGTATAGTTAGTATAATCCTATTGGATTATGTTTTATATTATACTACCTAACATGCTTTATGTCAATCTTTTTTAATTTATTTACCTTTTGTATAAAATTTTAAAAATATCTATACTTTATTTTTGAATTCCTTATATTTTTCTTTTAAGCTTTCTCTATAATCTAATTTTCCTAATTTACTTTCATATTCTAATACCCACTCTTTATATAATTCTCTTTCCTCTAACATTTCTAATAGGATATATTCTTTAATTTCTTTATTTCTTTTCACAATGTATTGTTCGTGGAAATATTGGATTCCTTTTTGATACTCACATAGTGAAAAATAGATAGAGACTACACATTCTGTAAAATAGTTTACATATTCTTCATTTTTATATTTATCTTCTTTTTGGTATTTTTCTTTCCATTGTTCTACTTGCTCTTTTAACAGTTCTATTGCCATATATTTTGTATCTGTAGTTTTTAAACAAGATTCAAATGCATATAATATAGCTTTATGGTACTCTTGCGGGTCATACTCCACATTTAATAAATCTACACAATCAGACAAATTTTCTTTTGTAATTCCATTGGCTAGTTTTCTTTGCACAATATTACTTAAAAATTCTGATTGTGGTACTTGTATAGCACCAAACGTATTCCAACTAGAAAATGTTAAATAATGCGTACCAAAACTTAAAATTTTAAATAAACTAACTAATAAATTCGTTGCCTTTTTTCCCTCTTCTGTATCCGCTGGAAAACTATTTAGTTGCTTGTAGAATGTTTTTACTTTAAATCTCCATTTACTTCGTTCTGCTTTTGGAATAATTTTATTTGGTCTTACATATAAATCGTCACTTGCACATTCTATAAAATAGGCTACTTCTTTTTCTAATCTTTCTATACTTATCTTTTCGCTTGTTTTTTCTGTAGATGCATTCAAATTTATAATATAATTATCTATATTATAGTCTTCTTTAACATACTTCGGAATTCTTTTGTATAGTTCTACAATTATTTTCTCTTTTTCTTCCTCTTTATATTTTTTTATAACTTCTCTTAGTTCGTTTACTTTCATTTCTTTCTCCTTATTTTATTTAAGCTAAATATTTTTTTAAGTCATCCCATTTTTGCAAAGTTTCCGCTTTTCCTTCTTCATATAAATCTTTTAATTTTTGTGTATCTTTTTCTAATCTTTTTACATGTACTTCCTTTTCTGGTCGAAAAACAAAGATTTTTTGTTGTTCTTCTAATTCTTCTATATCTTTCTTTATTTGATTATATCTTTCTGGCATGGTATATAATTTTTCTACTAATTTAGGGTATTCTTTAAAATGATGGGCATACAATTTTTTTACTTGTTTCGAAACAGGCTTTTTTTGATACATTTTGTCTCTTGTTAGCACTACTATTACTTTATCGTATCCTTGTTCTAATGCCCACTTTACTGGTATGGCATTGCTAACTGCTCCATCTAAATACTGACTTTCTCCGATAGTAACCATTTGCGAAAAAAGTGGCATACTAGAAGAAGCTTGTACTGCATCAAATATATGCTCTTTTGCTTCTTTTTCTATATATTCTGTTTCTCCTGTTTGACAATTGGTTACTACTGCTGTAAAGCGAATAGGACTTTTATAAAAGGCTTCATAATCAAATGGCTTTTTCTTTTGAGAAATTTCTCCAAATAAATAATCAAATCCAATAACACCTTTATTTTTCAATACAGCTTTATATCCTATATATTGTGGATCTCTACAATATTCTATATTAATACTAGCTGACCTTCCGAATTTGATGGGAAATATAGTTCATGCCATTTAATGCTCCGGCTGACACTCCAATGACATTATCTACTTGAATATTCTTTTCCATTAAAACATCTAACACTCCTGCTGTGTATACACCTCTTAATGCTCCACCTTCTAAAACTAATGCTGTTTTCATGATTGATTCTTCCTTTCTTTCCTCTACAACCTATTCTAATTCCATTCGTTAAACCATTTTTTCTGTATTTATACCTTAATACAATTTCCAAAATAATGCAACTGTTTTTTACATTTTTTTCTATCATATTTTTTCTTATTTACACGCATACTAAAAAGAAAAAAATGATGAAAAAGGATGAAAAATTATGAAAAAGAAAACATTAATTTTAGGAATATTATTATTTTTTATTGGTATTGCTGCTTTTTATCTATTTTTCCGTTCTTCAGGACAAGAAAACTCTTCTCCAAAAGAAATTGCTTCTTCTAATTTACAAGGAGGCAGTCGTATTTCTGCTACAGTAAATCAAGCTACTTCCGAAAATAGAGTAGAGGGTTTAATAGCAAATGAACAAAATAGCAATCAAACAACTCCTCCAAAGGAAAATCAAATTGCCACTTTTTCTACTGTTATTAAAGATAAATCTGCTGGACGTTTAACTAACATTCGTCTTACTTGTGAGACCTTAAACGGGACAGTAGTACAACCACGGAGAAACTTTTTCCTTTTGTAATACTGTAGGGAAACCAACTGCTGAAAGAGGCTACCAGGAAGCTAGTATTATTGTAAATCATCAAAGGGAAACAGGTATTGGCGGTGGCAACTGCCAAGTAAGTAGTACTTTGTATAATGCAGTTTTATCTATTTCTA
>CALXBX010000024.1 GCA_944386655.1 uncultured Clostridia bacterium
CTAAAATATATGTAAGTCTATTTGATTAAATGTGAATGTTATTACGAAGAGCCGTATGCGGGAAAACTGCACGTACGGTTCTGAATAGGGGCTAGTGTCGTGAGGCACTTGTCTACTAAACTGTAATTTAATGCATTTGCAAATATTTACAAATTTGTGGATTTTTAAAATAAAAAATGCTATAATAATAGTGTAAATCAATTTTGGAGGTAGATAATATGTCTATAGAAAAACAAAAATTATATAATGAAATTGAAACATTGCCAGACGAACTTACGAATCAAGTTATTAATTTTATAGAATATTTAAAAATATCATATATAGATAAAGAAGCTCCGGATAGTGTAACAATAAAGAGCAAAAAAGATTTGAAAGCAAAGCTACAAAAAGGTTTAGATGATATAAAAGAAAATAGAGTAATTTCTTTAGATGAAGCATTTGCTAAAATTGATAGCATATAAATAGAATGGAGCAATGTTATGAAAAAATATGTGATTGAAATTTCACAAACTGCTGAACAAGATTTAGAAAATATTATTTCATATCTAAGATTTAGTTTAGCAGGAGATATTATAGCAGACAAATACAAAATTTTATTTAAGCAAGAATTAAAAAATTTAGAGAATATTGCAGGAAGTATGCCTATTTTAAGTGAGGAGTTAACTGGGCATAAAAACATTAGAAAGATTAATGTAAGAAATTATATAGTATTTTATATAGTAGATGACGAAAAATCTAAAGCATTAGTAGTGAGAATTGGGTATGCTTTTATGGATTGGGAAAAATATTTAAAAGATGAATAATTGCTGAATAAAAAATATTTGTTAGTTATTTTATTTATTTTTATCTAATTTAAAATGTAAGGAAGAAATGAATATGGAAAAAGAATTAGTTTTTGTAATACACAATACAGGAAAGATAAAATCAGCTGAAAAATATTTTAAAAATTTAAAATTTACTACATTTAATTATGAATTAGATGAACCTAGGAGTGATGATATAAAAGAAATAGCAACTGCAAAAGTAAAAGAGGCTTTTGAAATAGTAAAAAGGCCGTGTATAGCATTAGATACAGATTTTAGAATAGATGAATTAAATGGATTTCCAAGAGCATTTGTTAATTTCTCATTAGATACAATAGGAATAAAGGGAATTTTAAAGTTAATGGAAGGAAAAGAAAATAGAAAATGTGCATTTAATGAGTGCTTAGCATATCATGATGGGAAAAATATACATTATTTTTATGGAAAACACCCTCGGAAACTTATCAAATGAAATTCTAGGTTTAAACAGAAAAGAAAAATGGTCAGACTTATGGTATATCTTTAAACCATTGGGATTTGATAAAACATTGGCTGAAATGGATTCAGAAGAGAGAGAAAATAGAAGAAAAGTTGATGGTTCAGTACAAGCAATGCAAGAATTTGCAAAATGGTATGAAGAACATTAATCATCCCTACAAATTATAAGTTGTTATTTTAGATAAAATATATATGTCAGAGGTATCAAAATGATATCTCTTTTTTTGTACTTTTAAAAATAAATTTTCAAAATTTGTCTGATTTTCCTATTTTATAAGAGACTAGCCCACTAGAGGAATAATTACAAAAAACACTCATAAAATAAAGAAAGAAATGGAGTGGAGATAAATGCAAAAACATAAAAAGAAAATAATAGGTACAGCAATAGGTTTGGCAATTGTACTTGTTTTTTCGCTAATGATGCTACCAGGACAAAAAGCAAATATTGTTACAGTAAGTGCCCAAGAACTTAGCAATCAAAAGATAGGTTGGGGGATTAAAAGAAATGATAAGCATGAGCAACCAGATTTAGGCGCCAAAAATAAACAAATTATAGAAGAATACCAAGGAATTGCTATGGGTAATAAAGATTCAAAGCAAGTGTATTTAACATTTGATGAAGGATATGAGGCAGGCTATACAGAAAAAATACTAGATGTACTAAAAGAAAATGAGGTAAAGGCAGCCTTCTTTATTACAGCTCACTATGTGAATACAAATGCAGATTTAGTAAAAAGAATGTTAGAAGAAGGACATATTGTGGGAAATCATACCGTAAATCACAAAAGTATGCCAGATTTAAGTTTAGAAGAAATCAAAAAAGAAGTAATGGATTTGCATACCAGCATTTACGAAAGATTTGGTTATGAGATGAAATATATAAGACCTCCTAAAGGAGAGTATAGTGAAAGAACAGTGGCCTATTGCCAAAGTCTAGGTTATACAACCGTAATGTGGTCATTTGCTTATGATGATTGGAATGAAGATGCCCAAAAAGGAGAAAGCTACGCTAAGAAAAAGATATTAGATAATATTCATTCAGGAGCTGTTATTTTACTACATGGAAATTCCAAAGATAATAGTAATGTCTTAGCAGAGTGTATACAAGAAATTAAAGCGCAAGGCTATACATTTAGTACGCTAGACCAGTTTGAAAGGTAGACTAAAAAGAGAGGAAGAGAAAACTTTATGAGAAATACAAGGAAGCCTAAAAAACAAAATCGTTTCGCTCAGTGGCTAGAAATTCCTAAAGAAATATCTTCAGAAGAACCCAAAATAACTATCATGGGATTTCAGCAAGTATTAATAGAAAACTATAAGGCAATATTAGAATATCAAGAATTCTATATTCGCCTTAGTACCTACATTGGTATTCTTAATATTAATGGTTTTGGAATGAAATTAGAAGAGATGACGACAGATGACATTATGATTACAGGAGAAATAGAAAGCATTGACTTTGAAAAAACAGTGGATGAAGGAGAAGGTACATAAATTATGTATATGAAAATTTTGTTAAATTATTTTATTGGATATGTGAAAATTTCAGTAGAAGGATATTTTGTAGAAAGATTTATCAACTTATGTATTAGTCATCATCTTTTATTATGGAATAGTAAAAGAAAACAAGCTACCCTCTTACATACTTGCATTAGTATACAAGACTTTAAAAAACTTAGTAGAATAGCAAAACAAACAAAATGCAAAATAAAAATAGAAGAAAAAAAGGGATTACCTTTTCTCTTTCATAAATATAAAAGAAGAAAAATTTTCTTTCTTTTTTTAATGCTAATGGTAGTAGGCATGATAGTATTATCCAATTTTGTGTGGAATATAGAGATACAGGGAAATGAAACTATACCTACGGAAGATTTGTTAAAAACAATAGAACAAGAAGGATTACATATAGGAGTTTGGAAAAATGATATTAATACAAAAGACATTATCAATAGATTACGATTAGATAGAGACGACTTGGCATGGGTAGGAATTAGCATAGAAGGAACCAATGCTATTGTAGAAGTAGTAGAAGCGGACGAAAAACCAGAAATCATTCCGGAAGAAGAGTATTGTAATATTGTTGCAACAAAACCAGGCATTATTGTTAAAGTAAATGCTGCAAATCGGTACACCCCTAGTAAAAGAAGGTGATACTATACAAAAAGGTTCTATACTAATAGGAGGATGGCTAGAAGGAAAGTATACTGGCATGAGATATGTGCATGCAAATGGCTCTGTACAGGCAAAAGTTTGGTATTCTCAAAAAGAAAAAGTAGAACTAAAACAGATAAAAACAGAAAGAACAGGAAATGAGGAAGTGCGCTACTCCGTAAAAATAAATAATTTTCCAATAAATTTGTATAAAACCCTTTCAAATTTTGAAAAATATGATACAATAAGGGAGAATAAAAAAGTAAAACTATTTTCTGATTTTTATTTGCCACTAGAAATAGAAAAAATCATCAATTATGAGGTAAAAGAAGAAAAAATTACTTATACAAAAGAACAAGCAAAAGAAATAGGAATAGAAAAAGCCAAACAAACTTTAGAAGAACAAATTACAAATAAGGAAAACATTGTTGGTACCTATACAAATTATAAAGAAACTGAAGATGCCGTAGAGGTAGAAGTTATTTATGAAGTATTAGAAGAAATTGGGACAAAAGAAAAGTTAGTTTTTTGAAAGGAAGGATACTATGGAAGAAAAGAGTTTAAGGATATATGCAGATAAAACATTTTTTACAAGAATTACTAGTACATTAACTAAAATGCTAATTCCTACAAAAATAGGAATTAATGGAATGCTAATTTCCATGAAAAGGAATAATGTGTTAAAAGCGTATGAGATGAATGCTCAAATAGAAAATTCAGAAGAAGAGGTAGAAAAAAAGGAAGCTTCTTTAAAAAAGTATGAGGATATTTTCGCCTTATATCTAGAAGCAATCGATAAACATGTGATGGATTCTATCTATAAAAAAGTAAAAAATGATACAGCAACAGAGTTTGAAAAAGATGCCTTGGCAAGGTATTATGAAGTAATTCATATTAAAGAAAGTGAGTATATAGAATATAAATATACCAAACAAAAATATTTATTAGAGCTAGATTATGAAACGGTAAAAGAATTAAATAAAGATAAATTATTAAAAAGATATGAGCCATTTTATCTTTCTAAAATGGATAGTTTGTATAAAGGATTGTTAAAACACTATTCTATTAAATTAGCAGATAATTTAAGCTATCAAAATAAAGAAATCGTGTATGAAAAAATATTTGCTACATTAGAAGAATACATTACCAAAATACTTCCAATAAAAATGGAGGAAGAAGAAGCAAATGCTTACCAAGAAATATTGGCAGAATACGATAAATTTGAACAATATAGTGTTGGAAAATTAGACCAAAATGATGCTATACAAAAGAAAATGACACTACTTGCTATTAGTAGGAAATTATTTACACATAGTCTTCCATTAGTAGTAGCAGAACAATGTTATATTAAATTATTAAGAGATACCAGAAGTTTAATTGTAGATACAAGAGTTGTGAAAAAACAAGAAAAAGCATATACTTTATTAATTAAATTAATTGAAGACTATAATGTAAAACTTTTATCTACAAAAATCTATTGGGATAAACCAGAACAAAGAGAGAATTACAAAGCTTTTTGGAAGCAATATCAAGAAATTATTAAATTAAAAGACACAGACTATTTAGCTTATATGAAGCAAAAAGAAACCTTATTTATTACAAATGACTTAAAAGCAGTTAGAAAAAATGAAAATAAATATTATAAAATTATCAAATTCTACAAAAACAAATTAGTAGAGCTTGGAGCTATGAGAGAATTGAAAAATCATTTTTATTCACAAGGAAATTACGTAGGAAGGAAAGTAGAATGCAGGAACTAGTAGATATACTTTTAGACGGAATAGAAGAAAAGAAAGAGATGAGCAATACCATAAAAAAAGTATTGGAGACCTGTTTTCAGGAAGAAGGTATAGAAGGATTAAATTTTTACATAACAGTTACTTTAACAACACCAGAAAAAATAAGAGAATTAAACCGACTATACCGCAATATAGATAGAGAAACAGATGTCCTTTCTTTTCCAATGTTTGAAAAAGAAGAAATAGAACAAATTGTTCAAGAAAAAGAAAAACAAAAACTTCCAGAAGTATTAGGAGATATTGTGATATCTATTCCACAAGTAGAAAAGCAGGCAATAGAATATGGACATAGTTTTGAAAGAGAACTTGCTTATATGGTAGTGCATGGATTTTATCATTTAATGGGGTATGACCATATAGAAGAAGAGGACAAGAAGAAAATGAGACCAAAAGAAGAGGCTATTTTAACAAAATTACACATTACAAGAGAAAAGTAAGACAGAATGAAATGATAAATAGAAACAAAAAATGAAGATAATTCAATTACTAGAAGAATACAAGAGGAGAATAGCAGCAAAAAATGGAAGATGAGAGATTAAAAAACAAAAATTTTATAGATGCATGGAAGAAAGCTTTTAGTGGAATTTGGTATACCATAAAAACACAGAGAAATTTAAAAGTGCAATTAGGAATAGCACTTATTGTAATTGTTGCTTGCATTGTATTTAGGTTAAATATAATAGAATGCATGTTCTTAGCTTTTGCTACAATGTTAGTCATTATTACAGAAACTATGAATACGGCAGTAGAAACAGTTGTCAATTTATGTACGGACAAGTTTCATCCGCTAGCCAAAATAGCAAAAGATGTAGCAGCAGGGGCAGTTGTACTTTCTTCCTTAAATGCTGTCATTATAGCCATACTCATAGTAGTAGGTAGAATAATCTAAAGAAGGGAATGGAATCAATGAAACAAAATAAAAGTATAAAGATATTAGTGATTATATTAGTTTTATTAATTGTAGTAGCAGGTGTATTATTAGCAATTAAGATAATAGGAGATAACAACAAACAAGAGGTAAATAATAATGTAGCAAGTCAAAATAGTGAACAAACCAATACTGCCACAGTAGTAGAAGTAAAAGAACCACAAATTTTTCAAGGAACAGATAGACCAATTGCTGTTATGATAGATAATCATAAAGGAGCTCTTCCACAAGCAGGGTTAAATGATGCCTACTTAGTATATGAAATGATTGTAGAAGGTGGAGAATCTAGATTAATGGCATTATTTAAAGGAGTTAATTTAGAGCAAATTGGACCTGTTAGAAGTGCAAGACATTACTTCTTAGATTATGCTTTAGAAAATGATGCTATTTATGTGCATTTTGGATGGAGTCCACAAGCACAATCCGATATTACTAGATTAAGTGTAGACAATATTAACGGAATTTACGAAAGTTCCACATCTTTTTGGAGAACCAAAGATAAAAAAGCACCACACAATGTAGCAACTAGTACAGAAAAGATATTAGAAATAGCCAATAGAAAAGGATATAGCACACAATCTAATAGGGAAAGTGTACTAAACTATGTAGCAGACCCAGTTCATTTAGATAGCGAAATGATTGCAACAACTGTAACCATACCATATTCTACAAGTAATGTTGTAACTTACGAATATGATGAGGCAACTGGACGATACATTCGTTATGATAGGGGCGAAAAACAAGTAGATTGGGTAACTGGAGAAACTGTTACAACCAAAAATATTATCATAGTAAAAGTAAAAAATACTACTTTAAATGATGGAGAAAATAAAGGAAGACAAACTTTAGATAATATTAAAACACTAGATGGTTATTATATTACAAATGGAAAAGCAATTGCCATTACTTGTGAAAAAACAGATAGAGCAGAGCAAACGGTATATAAAGATTTAGAAGGAAATGAAATAGAAGTAAATGACGGAAATACCTTTATACAAATGTGCCCAATAGATAGTAAAATTGAAATAGAACCAGGCGAAGAGACAGAAGCAGAGGTACAGACAAATACAATACAAACAAACACGCAAGAATAAAAAATTAACAAAAGAAAAAAGGGGTAATACATTTGAAACAAGAATATAGAAAAGCATTTACAGAAGTAAATGAAATTATCCAATTAATGCCAGAGGAGTTAGTAGATAAAATTCCGAGCAAATTTCGCGTAATGTTGGAAGAAGAGGAAGATAAAGATTATCACCCTAATATAAAAGAACCTTTGGAAGAACAGAAGTTAAAAGAGGAAACAATCATTATATTAGGTTTAATATATAGAGATTTTCTGTGTTCTCCAGAAGAAAGGAAAGAACTACAAGAAAAAGATGCAAAAGAGTTACAAGAAGTACAAATGGCAATGGAACAAGAAATAAGAGAAAAATATAATCCAGACGATATTTTTAAAAACAGAAAGAAAAATAATTCAGAAGGAGAGCAAAGCCATACAGAAAATACTAGTATGATAGTACTACAAGAAGAAAAATGGTATCAAAAAATATTCCAAATAATAAAAAAATTATTTAAAAAGACCAAGGTAGAGTAGAAGTTTTAGATTTCTACTCTATTTTAAAAAATGTAGAAATTTGACAGTTGACATAGAAATAGAAAATGCATATAATAAAAATATTCAAAGTCTAAAAGCTTTGTGCTAGTAAGAAAAGCGAAAATAGAAAAAGAAAAATAAAATCATTCCCTAAATTTTACAAATTTAGCAAAAAAACAGGAGTATAATATAGGACAAGAAAGGAACCAAACTAAAAATGGAAGAAGGAAAAAAATTTAAATCAGGATTTGTATCTGTAATTGGAAGAACGAATGTAGGAAAGTCTACTTTAGTAAATGCATTGGTAGGAGAAAAAGTAGCAGCAGTTGCTAATAAAACACAAACAACGAGGACAGCTATAAAAGGAATTGTAAATAGACCAAATGCACAAATTATTTTTATTGATACACCCGGAATTCATAAACCAAAAACAAAATTAAATGAAACGATGATAGAAACTGCATTTTCCTTTGCAAAAGATGTAGATATCATCTTGTTTGTGATAGATGCCACATCAGAAGAAATAGGAAGAGGAGATAGCAAAATTTTAGAAAAAATAAAAGAAGCGAAAACCAAAACGATTTTGCTATTAAACAAAATTGATATGGTGCAAAATAAAGAAAAATTATTGCATTTAATAGATTTATATAGAAAAGAATATCATTTTGCAGCAGTAATTCCTATATCTGCTAGTAAAAAACAAAATCTAGAAGAAGTATTAGATGAAATAGAAAAGAACTTAAAAGAAGGGCCAGCATATTATGATATAGAAGAGTATACAGACCAAACATTAAGACAGCTAGCAGAAGAAATGATTAGGGAAAAAGCGCTAAAATTCTTAGATGACGAAGTACCACATGGTTTGTACGTAGAAATAGAAAAAATGAAACTTAGAAAAACAAAAGAAAAAGAAGAAATTTATGATGTAGAAGCAACCATTTATTGTTTGAGAGAGTCGCATAAAGGCATTATTATTGGAAAAAATGGAAGTATGCTAAAGAAAATTGGTACGTATGCAAGACAAGAATTAGAAAGAATGTTAGAAACAAAAATTAATTTAAAACTTTGGGTGAAAGTAAAAGAAGATTGGCAAAATCAAGAAAAAATTGTTCATAAATTTAAAGTATAAATTACAAAAAGTTTCCAGTATAAAAGGAAATAAATTGCAAAAGATAATCATAAAAGAAAAAAATTCTTTTAACTAAAAGGAGAGGATTTCTTATGATAAAACAATTGGCTTGGAATGTATTTAAAAATACAGGAGATATTAATTCTTATTTAGAATTTGCACAAGTAGAGAATATAGAAAAAAATAGAAAGACAGAAGAAAAAAAGCTAGAGAATAATTTAGGAGAAAATATAGGAATCGATACAAAAAAAGAATGGGATTAAAGAAGAAGCACTGCATAAAGGAAGGAATAAAGCAAAAATGGGAACCATAAAAGTAAAAGGAGTTGTAATCGCAGAAAATAACATGGGGGATTTTGATAAAATGATTACATTACTTACCCCTAATGGGAAAATTGGGTGTTCTGCCAGAGGCGCCAGGAGACCGAAAAGTCAGCTGATGGCAGGCACACAATTTTTGTGTTTTGGAGAATATATGTTGTTTAAAGGATCTAGTACCTATACCTTAAATTCTTGTGAAACCATAGAACTTTTTTACAATATTCGTACAGATTTAGATAAATTAGAAGCAGCAGCGTATATTACCAAAATGATACAAGATGTTACAGATGAAAATCAGAATACATATAAAATTATGCAATTATATTTAAATACCTTATACGTATTGGCGAATACAGATAAAAATATAGCTTTTACAGAAGCCATATTTAAAATGAAATTGCTTATTTTTTTAGGTTTTGCACCGAGAGTAGAAAAATGTTGTATTTGTGGAGAGAAAGAAGTGACACATTTTAGTTTAAAAGATAGTGGAGTCAAGTGTGAAAATTGTAGCAGACAAGATACAGGAGCTATACAAATTTCAGCATCTACATGGCAAGCACTTAGATATATTGTACTAGCCCCTAACAAAAAATTATATTCTTTTGAGATTTCAGAAGATAATCAAAAACAATTAGAAATTATTGCAAAATTATATACAAACGATAAATTAGAAAAGAATTATTAAATATACCTTGTAAAACACAAATTGGTATGGTATAGTAACCATTAGGAGGTAGCCTATGTGGGGAGATATTGCAATAGCATTTTTACTAGCTTTTATTACAGCTTTTATTTTAACACCGTATACCATAAAAATAGCTAAAAAAATAGGGGCAGTAGATATACCAAAAGATGAAAGAAGAATGCATTCCAAACCTATGCCAAAATTTGGAGGACCTGCTATTATTGTGGGATTCTTAGTATCCACTATCTATCTCATTATTACAAGCACCATAGAAGGCAATTTAGATTTATTTGGACCAGAAGAATATATGGTCAAGCTATTGGGATTTTTAGCAGGAATTATGGTACTTAGCATATTTTGCTTTTTCGATGATATCAAGGGAATCCATCCTTTAACAAAATTAACAGGACAATTAATAGCAGCAGGTATTGTAGTAGCTAGTGGAATTAGAATTGATAATTTTACTCTGCCATTCCTTGAGGGAAACATTATGATTAATAATGCTTTTTCTATTATAATAACTATGGGATGGATAGTAGGAATTACAAATGCAATTAATTTAATTGATGGATTAGATGGATTGTCTACAGGAATTGCCATTATATCTTGTGTATCTTTGCTAATCATTTTCTCGCTAAATGGCTCACCATTCATTGCAATTATTATTATAACAGCATTAGTAGGAGCATTATCTGGCTTCTTGCCATTTAATTTCAATCCAGCCAAGACATTTATTGGAGATATAGGCTCGAATTTTATAGGTTTTGCATTGGCAGTTGTTTCTATTTTAGGAGTAGCGAAAACAGCAACAGCATTTGTAGTAGTATTACCGATTATTGTTTTAGGTCTGCCGATATTAGATACATTATCTGCTATTGTACGTAGAGTCATTAAAGGAAAATCATTGAAAGCTGTTTTACAGGCAGATAAAGGTCATTTACATCATAAATTAATTGCAAAAGGACTTACACAAAAAGAAGCTGTATTATTTTTATATGGAGTTAGCGTGGCATGTGGCATGTTTGCCATTATCCTATTTGAAAGCGACATTTGGAAAGCGATTTCTTTTGCATTGATGGTTATTGCCGTCATATGTATTGGATATAAAGAATTTTTTAAATTGAAAGAAGGTGAAAAAGGTATGTATAAATGTGTAGCATGTGGATATATTTATGATCCAGCAATTGGAGATCCAGATAGTGGTATTGCTCCAGGAACAAAATTTGAAGATATTCCAGACGATTGGGTTTGCCCACTTTGCGGAGTAGGAAAAGACATGTTTGAAAAAATAGATTAATACATTTTGAACTTTAGATGAACTTTAGGGACGTTCCTTAAAGTTCATTTTTTTTTAATAAAAGTAACAAAAGTAGTCAAATCTTTGCAATTTAGGGACGTTCTTTAAGTTGCAAAAAATAAGAAATATGGATAAAGAGAAAAGGGACGTTCTGAACTTTAAGGAACGTCCCTAAAGTTCACAAAGTACAAAAAAATTTTAAAAAACTATTGACAAACGAAAAAGAAAGAGTATAATAGATAATGAAGGTCAAAGAAAGTCAAAGTCAAATTAAAAATAAAAAAAGGTGGAGAAATGAGAATTACAGATCAAATAGAGGAATTTATCAAAGAACTATTTCATGATGAAGAAGATTATGTAGAAATACAAAGAAATGATTTAGCAGAGCATTTTAATTGCGTGCCATCTCAAATTAACTATGTAATTTCAACAAGATTTAAACCATCACAAGGCTATTATGTAGAAAGTAAACGTGGAGGTGGTGGTCATATCACCATCAAAAAAATAAATTTAAGCAAAAGTAAATATTTTATGCATATTATAGCTAGTATGGATGAGACTTTAACAGCACAAGAAGTGGACATTTTTATAAGTAACTTTTTGTCCTACGATATGGTTACAAAAGAAGAAGCAAAACTATTAAAGGTAGCAACAAGCGACAATGTACTAACTATTTCGCAACCAGATAGAGATAAAATTAGAGCAAAAATCTTTAAAAATATGATATTAAATTTAATTTAAAGGAGTGATAATGATGTTGTGTCAAAATTGTGGAAAAAGAGAAGCCAATATAAAATATACGCAAATTATTAATGGAGTAAAGAGGGAGATGTCTCTTTGTGAAAATTGTGCAAAAGAATTGGGCTTAGAAAAGTTAGATTTTAATATGCCAATTAGTTTTTCTAGTTTTTTAAGTGACTTTTTAGAGCCATATGAGTCAGAAAGTAATTTTATGACAAATTTCTTAGCACCTCAAACCTTGCTTTGTGAGAATTGTAACAGTACTTATGAAGATTTCTTAAAAGAAGGAAAATTTGGATGTGAAGAATGTTATGAAGATTTTTCTAGTAAAATTGATCCTTTGTTAAAAAATATTCATGGTTCTAATAGACATGTAGGAAGAGTAAGTAGGTGGCTAAAGGAAAAATCAGAAGAAGATAAGAATAAAGAAACAGCACCTAAAACAAAAGTGGAAGATAAAAAAGTAACAGAACAAGAGGAGAAAATACAAACTTTAAAGAAAAGACTAGAGCAAGAAATTAAGGAAGAACGCTATGAAGATGCAGCCAAAACTAGAGATGAAATAAAAAGTATAGAAGATAGCGAAAAAGGAGGCAAATAATGGCAAGTTGGTATTTAGAAACAGGAAAAACAGATGGCGATATTGTAATAAGTTCCAGAATACGTTTAGCTAGAAATATAAAAGGGATTCCCTTTGAAACAAAGGCGACAGATAAACAAAAGCAAGAAATTCTAGAAAAAGTAAAATATATTACACCAAGTCTAGGATATGGATTGCAATATTTTGCTATGAAAGAGATGGACGATGTAACTAAAATGAGCCTAGTAGAAAAGCATTTAATTAGTCCAGAAATGGCACTAAGAAAAGATCAAGAAAATATAGGTATTTTATTAAACAAAGAAGAAAATATTTGTATTATGCTAAACGAAGAGGATCATCTTCGTATCCAAGTGTTTAGTGCTGGATTAGAATTACAAAATACGATGGAACTAGCCATAGAACTAGAAGAAAAAATAGACGAAATGTTACCATTTTCTTGTAGCAGGGAATATGGTTATTTAACAGCGTGCCCTACGAATGTAGGAACAGGGCTTAGAGCCTCTGTTATGGTACATTTGCCAGCTTTAAAATTAACAGGCAATATTTCTAAAATTTTGCACATTGTCAATAATTTTGGTATGACTATTCGAGGCATTTATGGAGAAGATACCAAAAGTCAAGGAGACATGTACCAAATTTCTAACAATCAAACATTAGGCATTACGGAAAAAGAAATTATCGCTAATTTAGAAAACATTACCAAAAAAGTAGTAGAGCAAGAAAGATTAGCAAGAAAATATTTAAGAAAAGATGCAATAGAGTTAGAAAATAGAGTGTATAGATCTTTTGGAATTTTGCGTTATGCCACAAAGTTAAATTCTGAAGAAGCGGAAGATTTATTATCAGACGTGAAATTAGGAACAGACTTAGGCATTATAGAAGAACTAACAGATAGTAAAGTAAAAGAATTAGAATTATATTTAAAACCAGCTAATTTGCAAAAAAGAGTAGGAAAGGCATTAACTGCTTTAGATAGAGATTTAGAAAGAGCAAAGGTAGCAAAGCAAATTATTGGTTAGGAGGGAGTGAAGCTTATGATGTATTATAAATTTACAAAAAGAGCTGAAAAGGCAATTGAAATAGCAAATGAACTTGCTATAGAATTGGGACATGACTATATAGGAACAGAGCATCTTTTATATGGATTAGTAAAAGAAGGCAATGGCGTGGCTAGTAAAGTATTAGAAAACCAAGGAGTAACGCCAGAGGCTATTTTAAATGAAATTGAAGATTTAGTAGGCAGAGGAGAAGAAGATGCACAAACAGAAAATAGAAGCCTTGGTTTTACACCAAGAACCAAAAGAGTAATAGAAAATGCATTTGTGGAAGCTCGTAAATTAGGAGCAGACTACATAGGAACAGAACATTTATTAATTGGGATTATGAGAGAGGGAGATAGCATTGCGGTTAGAATTATGCTAAATTTACAAGTAAATCCACAAAGATTATACAATGAAATTGTAAAAGTAATTAATGAAGATGATGCAGTTGGTAAGGTAGACCAAACAAGAGGAAATAGTAAAACAAGTAATAGTTTTCATCAAACCACTACCTTAAACCAATTTGGTAGTGATTTAACAAAACAAGCAGAAGAAGGAAAGCTAGACCCAGTAATAGGAAGAAAGAACGAAATAGAAAGAGTAACTCAAATTCTATCTAGAAGAACTAAAAATAACCCTTGCTTAATAGGAGAGCCTGGTGTAGGAAAAACAGCAGTAGTAGAAGGTTTAGCACAAAAAATTGTAGCAGAAGATGTGCCAGAACCATTAAAGGGAAAAAGAGTAGTAAGCTTAGATATTTCTAGCATGGTAGCAGGAGCAAAATATAGAGGAGACTTTGAAGAAAGAATTAAAAAATGCTTAAATGAAGTAAAAAAAGCAGGAGATGTTATTTTATTCATTGACGAAATTCATACTATAGTAGGAGCAGGTTCTGCAGAAGGAGCAGTGGATGCAGCAAATATTTTAAAACCACTATTAGCAAGAGGAGAAGTACAAGTAATAGGTGCTACTACTCTAAATGAATATAGAAAATATATTGAAAAAGATAGTGCCTTAGAAAGAAGATTTAGCCCTGTTACAGTAGCAGAGCCTACAGCAGAAGATACCATAAAAATTCTAGAAGGCTTAAGAGATAAATATGAAGCACATCATAATGTAAAAATTACCAAAGAAGCCATAGAAGCGGCAGTTAATTTATCTGTAAGATATATAAACGATAGATTTTTGCCAGATAAAGCAATAGATTTAATTGATGAGGCAGCTTCTCGTGTAAGAATGAAAACGTATACAATGCCAGATAGTATAAAAACTTTAGAAGAGAATATAGAGACAATTAAGAAAGACAAAGAAGAAGCTATTCGAAAACAAGATTTTGAAAAAGCAGCCAAATTAAGAGATAAGCAACACAGTAGTGAAGAAAAACTAGAAAAAGAAAAACAAAAATGGGCAAATAAAAATAGTAAATCGGTGGTACAATTAACAGCAGAAGATATTGCAGAAGTCATTAGCAATTGGACGAGAATTCCAGTACAAAAAATTACAGAAGATGAGAACGTAAAACTAAAGAATTTAGAGAAAACATTACATGAAAGGGTAGTAGGACAAAACGAAGCAGTAGAAGCTGTGGCAAAAGCTATTAGACGTAGCAGAGTAGGACTTCAAGATCCAAATAGACCAATTGGTTCTTTCCTATTCTTAGGACCTACCGGTGTAGGAAAAACAGAGCTTTCTAAAGCACTAGCACAAAGTTTATTTGGTAGTAGCGATAGCATGATTCGTATTGATATGTCTGAATATATGGAACCACATTCTGTAGCTAAATTAATTGGTTCACCACCAGGATATGTAGGATACGATGAGGGAGGACAATTAACAGAAAAAATAAGAAGACAACCATATTCTGTTATCCTATTTGACGAAATTGAAAAAGCTCATCCAGATGTAATGAATATGTTACTTCAAATATTAGACGATGGACGTTTAACCGATAGTAATGGTAGAGTAGTAAACTTTAAAAATACAGTTATTATTATGACCTCTAATGTAGGGGCAAGACTTATTACCGATAAGAAATCTTTAGGATTTGCCGAAAATAAAAAGGATGAAGACAAAGAAGAACAAAAAGAATATGAAGACATCAAAAAAGAAGTAATGGCAGAGTTAAAAAGACAGTTTAGACCAGAGTTTATTAATCGTATTGATGAAATTATTGTATTCCATAAGTTACAAAAACAAGAAATGCTACAAATTGTTGATATTATGCTAAAAGAAGTACAAAAACGAATGGAAAAACAAGATATTTCTATAGAAATAGACGAGGCAGTAAAAGATAAAATTATGGAAAAGGGAATAGACCAAAACTTTGGTGCAAGGCCTTTAAGAAGAACTATCCAAACTATGGTAGAGGACAAAATAGCAGAAGGCATATTAGATGGAGTTATTCAAAAAGGACATAAAGCTAAAATGACAGTAGGAGAAGACGGAGAAATTCGTATAGCTGAAGAAGTGAAGGCATAATAAGTTAAAAAAAGGAACACATTTCGTATAAAAAGCGTAGTGTGTTCCTTTTTAGTAGAAAAATTAACATATTTACACCGGATTTACATGAATTTGCGTCTGATATACTTTATCCAATTTAGAAATCTCTTTTTCCAATTGGTCAGCTAATGCATGACTTTCAAAAGTAGATAAATTCCCATCCACGGAAATCGTAAGAATTACCATATATTGATAACCAACAGGAGTGGTATAAAAATGACTTACCTTTTGCACCTGCTCACAGTTTTGAACAATTTGCAAAATTAAATTTTTAGTGTCTTCGTCAATAGAACGATCCATTAATACATTATAACTTTCTATTAAAATTTTAAGACCAGTATAGGCAATCCAAATAGAAATACCAATTCCAACAAGACCATCTACCCAGTTCCAAGAAATAAGAGAAGCAAGAACAGAGATAAGAGTAAAAGTAGTAACAATACAGTCATTACGATGGTCTTTTCTATTGGCTTCTAACAAAATATTTTGGCATTTTTTTGCTAATTTACTTGTATAAAAATAGAGAGCTATTTTTACAGCAATGGTAATGATACAAACCAATACTAATATCCACGAAAAAGTCATCTGACTTCCAAAAATAAGAGAAAAAATGGAGTCGTATAGTAACTTAAAAGCAACAGCTAACATAGAAAGGCTAATAAATAAAGAAAAGATGTATTCTGCTTTTCCATGTCCAAAGTTGTGAGAGTCATCTTGCGGCTCACTGGCAATTTTGTTGCCTATCCATGTCATTAAAGAAGCAAAAATATCGCCGGCACTATTGGCACTATCGGCAATCATCGCTTGGCTATGTGTCATAAAACCAATACTACCTTTTATCATTAATAAAAAAATATTTCCTAAAATCCCTAAAATTCCAGCTTTTTTGGTAATTTCATAACGCTCCATCGCTTTTTTTCTCCTTTTTATACTATATTTGAGTTTAGTAATTAGTATACCATAGAAATAAGAAAAATCAAGAAAAAATATTGGATTTATGCATCTTGGCTAAAATAAAAATGAAATAGAATAGTTAGCGTCATTTTAGGAAAAATAATAGTAACAAATTATTGACTTTTGTAATACAGTGTAATACAATAATAAAAGAAGGGAGTGGATGGATATGACAATTTCCGTAAGATTAAGTGATAAAGATACAGAATTAATAAAAGCATATGCAGAAATGAATCATATTTCTTTATCAGACTTAATTCGAAATGCCGTATTAGAAAAAATCGAGGATGAATATGATTTAGAAAGTTATCATAAAGCTATAGCAGAATATAAGAAAAATCCTAAAACCTATACCATGAAAGAAATCAAAGAGGAGTTAGGATTATAATGAAATATAGAGTAGTATTTTCAGAAAGGGCAAAAAAGCAGGTTAAAAAAATGGATAAGCATATAGCAGCATTAATCATAGGATGGCTAGAAAAAAATATAGAAGGTTGCGAAAATCCAAGACTGCATGGTAAGGGGTTAGTAGAAAATAGGTCTGGTGAGTGGAGATATCGTATCGGAGATTATAGAATTATATGTGAAATACAAGATGAAGAAGTATTAGTTCTAGTGTTAGAAATAGGACACAGAAGAGAAATATATGAAAGAAAGACTTCCTAAAAATAGAGAAGTCTTTCTTTCTTGCGTCACATAGCAACTTGGGGAAAACTAACGAAAACCAATTTCTTTAAAGAAAGGTTCAATGTCGATAAAAAAATGTGGAGATTCACAACGCCCCAATTTTTCAGTGTAAGCAGTAAAATATACTTCTTGGTGATAAGCTGGCTCAGGAATACATACTAATCCTTCAAAATAAGAATACATTTTGTTATCACATTCTAATTCCAATATCCATTGAAGAGGATAAGTATTTTTTCCAATGGTACAGTCTACACCCCAAATATATCCCGCCTCAAAAACAATGACAGCTATAATGTTATCTACATCTTTATCGGCATAAAAGTTTTCGTCCATCTCTGAAAGTACAAAAATAGAATTATCCATCTTTTTTTTCCTCCTAGAGCAAAGACAACTAGTTACATTTAAGTACACTATAACACCAAATTATAAAAAAATCTAGTCCAAATGATAAAATCATAAAAGTATTGAAAAAAAAAAGAATATATGATATAAATGGGCTATACGGAAATGAGGAGAAAATGAAAAATATAAAAGACTATACATTAGAAGAATTAAAAGAACAGTTAGTACAAATGGGAGAAAAGCCATTTAGAGCAGAGCAAATCTTTGCATGGTTATATGTAGAGAAAGTAAAAGAATTTGAAGAAATGACCAATCTTTCCAAAGAACTAAGAGAAAAATTGCAAAAAGAATTTACTATGTGTAATGTAAAAATATTGCAAAAACAAGAATCCGTAGATGGAACAAAGAAATATTTACTAGACTTATTAGATGGAAATGCAATTGAAACAGTATTAATGCAATATCATTACGGAAAAACCATTTGTGTTTCTTCGCAAGTAGGTTGCAAAATGGGATGTAAATTTTGTGCATCTACTGGTATCCCTTTTGTGAGAAGTTTATCAGCCGGAGAAATTATAGAAGAAATCATAGCAGTAGAGCAAGATACAGGGGAGAGAATTTCTAATGTAGTATTTATGGGAATAGGAGAACCCTTAGACAATTACGATAATGTCATAAAAGCGATTCGTATTATGAACCATCCAAAAGGACTAAATATAGGAGCAAGGCACATTAGTATTTCTACTAGTGGATTGGTTCCTAATATATATAGATTAGCAAAGGAAAATATTCCTTGCACATTATCTATTTCACTACATGCTACTAGCAACGAAAAAAGAAGTAGTATGATGCCAGTGAACAATGCCTATCCTATAGAAGAATTAATAAAAGCATGTAAAGACTATTTGAAAGAAGGAGGAAAAAGAATTTCTTTTGAATATGCTCTGGCAAAAGACAATAATGATGCGATAGGAGATGCAAAACAACTAGTAGAATTATTAAAAGGAATGCTTTGTCATGTCAATTTAATTCCCATTAATCCTATTCAAAATGGGAAATATGATAAAAGCAGTATGGAAAATATCATTCGTTTTAGAGATTACCTAAACGAACATGGAATTGTAGCTACCATTCGTAGAGAATTGGGAAGCGATATAGACGCAGCTTGTGGGCAACTTAGAAGAAAGAATTTAAACAAAGGAGAAGAAAAATAAGCAAAAAACAATATGGGAGGATAAAACGATGGAAGCTTTTGCAAAATCAGATATTGGAAAAGCAAGGGATATGAATCAGGATTTTTATTCTATTCCTTCTGATGAGCAAGACAGTAAATTGTTTATATTGGCAGACGGGATGGGAGGTTACCAAGGCGGAGAAATTGCAAGCAGACTTGCAACAACTTCTGTAAAAAGCTATATTACTAATAACTTATCTAAAGCACTGCCAGATAGAGAAGAAATCTTAAAATTAATAAAAAGTGCTATGGAATATGCAAATATGGTAGTATATGAAAAATCAAAAGAAGATAAAAACCTAGAAGGAATGGGTACTACTTTAGAAGTTTGTTTCATATATAATAATAAGGTATATATTGGACATGTAGGCGACAGCAGAGTATACCGTATTAGAAGAGAGTTTATTAGAAAATTAACACATGACCATAGTTATGTAGAAAAATTGGTAAAAGACGGAACCATCTCTAAGGAAGAAGCAAGGTTTCATCCTAAGAAGAATATGCTAATGAAGGCATTAGGATGTACTGCTTTTGTAGAGCCAGATGTTATGGTAAAAGGATTTATTAAAGATGATATATTACTGATGTGTTCAGATGGTTTAACTAATATGTTAGATGATACACAAATTTATCAAATTATTAAACAAGATTATAAAAATAGTGTCACAAAATTAATAGATAAAGCAAACGAATTAGGTGGATATGATAATATTACTGCCATCATAGTAAAAGCTTAAAGAGTAAATAGAGCGTGCTTAGCACAAAGGGAGAGAGATATATGGATTTAGTAGGAAAATACATAGGAAATAGATATGAAATTTTAGAGGTCATTGGAAAAGGTGGAATGGCAACCGTGTACAAGGCAAAATGCCATGTATTAAATCGAATGGTGGCTGTAAAAGTATTAAAAGAAGAATTCACCACAGACGAAGAATTTATTAGAAGATTTAATATAGAAGCACAATCAGCAGCAGGACTTTCCCATCCTAATATAGTATCGATATACGATGTTGGACACGAAGGAAGCATTTATTATATCGTAATGGAATTAATTCAAGGAAAAACCTTAAAAGAAATTATTGCAGAAGATGGGGCACTTCCATGGAAATGGTCGGTGAATATTGCTATACAAATAGCCTCTGCATTAGAAGCGGCACACAAAAATAATATAGTGCATAGAGATATAAAACCACATAATATCATTATTACAGAAGATGGAGTAGCAAAAGTAACCGACTTTGGAATTGCAAAAGCTGTATCTAATTCTACTATTACTGCTTTTGGAACAACTATTGGATCTGTGCATTATTTCTCACCAGAACATGCAAGAGGTGGTTACACAGACGCAAAATCAGATTTATACTCTTTAGGTATTGTGATGTATGAAATGGTAACAGGAAGGGTGCCATTTGATGCAGATACACCTGTATCTATTGCACTAAAACATATGCAAGAAAAACCAGTAGATCCCATGAAATTAAATCCAAATGTTCCGGTAGCAGTAAATCAAATTATTATGAAAGCAATGCAAAAAGAACCAAGCATGCGTTATCAATCTGCAACAGAAATGTTGAAAGATTTGAGTTTAGCCTTAAAAAATCCAGATGGAAGATTTGTTCTAGAGCCTTCTATGGATACACAAGCAACACAAAGAATTGGAACTATTACAGAAGATATGGCAAAAGAAGAGAAAACAGAAGACAAAAAAGATAAGAAAAAACAAGGAAAAATAAGAATGTATTTTAAAGAACATCCTAAAATGAAAATTCTTGCTATTATCCTTTCCTTTGTATTAGTATTTTTGATTACCGTATTTACTGTAAAAGGAATTATGGATGCAACAACTGTGAAAAATGTATATATTCCTAACTTAGTAGGAAAAACAGAGGAAGAAGTAAAACAAGAGCTAGAAGGAACAAAATTAACCTATGAAATTACAAGTGAAGAGTATAACAGCGAAGTAGAAGCAGGAAGAGTAATATCACAAAATCCAGCTTATAAAAATAATTTTACCATAAAGGAAAATACAGTTATTTCCCTAGTGGTAAGTAAAGGTGTAGAAGTTGTAACCGTACCAAAAGTAGCAGGAGATACTTACGAAGATGCAGAAAAGAAGCTAACAGATGCAAAACTAAAAGTAGAAAGAGTAGAAGAAACAAGTCAAAAAATAGAAGAAGGAATTGTTATTAGACAAGACCCAGCAGAAAATACTTCGTTAAATGCAGGAGACACGGTTAAAGTATATGTAAGTATAGGAACAGGAATTAAACAAGTTTCTGTACCATCTTTAGTAAATAAAACAGAAGAAGCAGCAAGCAAAGAATTAACAGATGCAGGATTAAAAGTAGAAGTGGTTTACGAAGAAGATACTGCCAAAACAAATGGAGTAGTATTAAAACAAAGTGTAGATGTAGGAAAAGTAGTAGATGAAGGAACAACCGTAGTAATTACCGTTAACCAAATTATAGAAACCAAAAGTGCAAATATCTATGTAAATGTAAAATCTTTAACAGGTGGCTATACAGAAAATGCAAATGTAGAAATTAAAGACGAAGATAAGGAAGTACAATTAAAAGTAACATCGGGAGAAGATACTATTTTTAATGAAAAAGTAGATAAAAATAAAACAAAAGTAAGCACAAGACAAGCAACAGGTAAAGGAACTGTCACAGTAAAAGTGTTTATAGATGATGTAAGAGTAGCAGAAAAACAAATAGACTTAAATACAACAACAGAATATACATTTGACTAAAAATAAAAAGGGATAGAAATATCCCTTTTAAAATTAGGGTGTCCCACTTATCCCTGACATTTGTGTGACATGTCTCATTCAAGTCAGGGTTAAATGGGACAGGGAAGGAAAAATGGAGAAAAATGCAGAAAAAAGGTAGGGTAGTACAAAATATTGCGGACCAGTATATAGTGCAAGTAGAGAAAGATAACTATATATGCAAGGCAAGAGGAAAAATGAAACAGTTAGAAGGTGGCATTGTAGTAGGAGATTTTGTATCTATAGAGCTAGAAGAACGGACAAAAAGAAGATATGGGTGTTATTGTAGAGGTAGAAGATAGAAAAAATTATTGCAAAAGACCTAAAATGGCAAATCTAACACAGTTAGTATTTGTTCTTTCTCTAAAAATGCCTAAACCAGATTTATTGTTACTAGATAAACAGCTAGCTTATGCCAATTACTTACGAATAAACTCGGTAATTTGTATCAATAAAATAGATTTAGATAGGAAAGAAAAACTAGAAGAAATAAAATCTATCTATGAGAAAATTGGCTATTTAGTTCTTACAACCAATGCAAAAGAGGAAGAAGGAATAGAAAACTTAAAGCAAATTTTAAAAGGGCAGGTAACAGCCTTTGCAGGAAATTCTGGTGTAGGAAAATCTACCTTATTGAATGCATTACTACAGGAAAAGAAAACACAAGAGGGAGCCATTAGCAAAAAAAATAAAAAAGGAAAAAATACCACTACAGCAGTTACTCTATATCCCATAGAAGAGGGATATATTGCAGACACACCAGGTTTTTCAACTTTTAGTATAGAGGAAATTCCAAGTATAGAATTATCCCACTATTATGCAGATTTTATAGCATATTTACCTTCTTGCGAATTTGTAGGTTGTAGCCATATCAAAGAAGAAAATTGTGGCATCAAAAAAGCTGTAGAAGAAGGGAAAATCAGTAAAGTACGTTATCAAAATTATTGCAAAATATATGAAGAATTAAAAGAAAAGGAGGCACATAGATGGTAGAAGTAGCTACATCACTTTTAGATGTGAAAAAGGAGGATATTATCCAAACCATTTATAACTTAGAAACAGCAGGAACCAATTATTTTCATATAGATGTTATGGATGGAAAATTTGTAGAAAACAATACGGTGGAAATTATGAGAGAATACACAGAGTATATAAAAAATATTACAACAATTCCCATAGAAGTACATCTTATGGTGGAAGATATAGAAGAATATGTGAAAAGTTATTTGGCATTAGAGCCTAATACTATTTTCTTTCACATAGAAGCATGTAAGAATCAAACAGAAGTTATGAAAACAATTGCTTTTATCAAAGAAAATCATTGTAAAGTAGGCTTATGTGTGAGTCCTAAAACAGATATGAATGATATTCTAGAATATATTCCTTATATTCATAGTGTATTAGTAATGACAGTAGAACCGGGAAAAGGTGGACAAAAATTGTTACCAGAAACCATTCAAAAAATACAGTTCTTAAATAGATATATTTACGAAAATGGCTATGAAGTAGACATAGAGGTAGATGGAGGCGTAAGAGAAGAAAATGCCAAAACGCTAACAGATGCAGGAGCCAATATTTTAGTATCTGGAAATTATATTATTCGATCTGGAAATTTTAAAGAAGCCATAGCGAAATTAAAAGGAAAGTAATTCAAACTTCCGAATAGATAAAAGAGGAAATCCATTTTAGGATATCCTCTTATTCTTATGGTATAAAAAATAATTAATTTATAGATTCTGCGTTGCTCTTCTCTGTAGTTTCTTCCAATATAGAAGTACAATGAGGGCAACGCGTAGCATGATAATCGATTTCAGAGAAGCAATAAGGACATTTTTTCGTTTTAGGTTCTGCAGGGACATCTTTTTCTTCTTTTTTCTTAATTTTCTTTGAAAATTTAGACTTTTTAGCTAATTTTTCCATATTTTCTTTAGTAGAGTTACTTAGTTTATTAATAGAACGGATGACAATAAAAATAGAAAAAGCAATAATCAAAAAATCTACGACCGTGGTTATAAAAGAACCATATTGAATGGAAGCGCCACCAACCGTAACCACTAAATTAGAAAAATCTACTTTCCCTGTAAAAATGGAGACCGTTGGCATAATAATATCGTTTACAAGGGAAGTAACAATTTTTTGAAAAGCACCACCAATAATAACACCAATTGCCATATCCACAATATTGCCTTTCGTTGCAAATTCTTTAAATTCTTTCCACATATGTGTTTCTCCTTTCCTAATAATATATACAATAAAATGATCATTCGTTATTTTTTTATGTAAATAG
>CALXBX010000025.1 GCA_944386655.1 uncultured Clostridia bacterium
TCAACTATGCTAATTATATCATATTTTATTATTTTACAACATTAAAAATCGTGAATTAGAAAAAATATTTTCCAATTCACGATTTTTTTGAGAGTTAATTTTCAGCTACTTTTTCAGCAGCCTCCTATTGGTCATTCTTCTTTTTTTCTCTATAATGATTTCCCCATTCTACCATAGAATCGAGAATAGGTTTTAAACTCCATCCAGTTTCTGTTAAAGAATATTCTACTCTAGGAGGGACTTCTGCATATACTTTTCTACTAATAAGTCCAGCACTTTCCATTTGTCTCCAATCAATCCCATTGTTATTTCAACAGGACAAGCAGGTAAATCTTTTTCTATCATTAGATCATCTCCTATCCTATAAAGCAGTATAGCAAAAAATAGAAAAAAAGTAAATATAAAAAATTTTGAGGGCTAACTTTAAGAAAAATACACAAAAGTTACTTTTAAGAAACTATGTCACAAAAAAGTGCCTACTTTACAAAAAAGAAATACCTCATTAAAATAAGGATAGAAATGGAAAGAAAAAGAGTAGCTACTTTATCATTCCAAGTAAAAATAAGAGGTATAATCAAGCTTGTACATTTAGGAAGGATTGAAGAAAAATGAAAGTAGAAAAAGTGAATTTAAAAAAAGGATTTATGGAAATTTATGATTTTGGAAGCATCAAGTTGCATGCTTATCAAACGAACGACCTTATGAATGATGAATGTTATCTATTAGAAAATGATAAAAATGTTTTAATTGTAGAATTTCCAGCCTTTTATGATAATTTAGAAGAATTTGAAAACTATGTAAAAAACTTGAATAAAAATATAGTAGGAAAAGTATTTTCGGATCATCCAAATGGTGGAACAATTTTAAAAGATGTAAAAGGATATGCTTCAGCAGGAACCATAAAATCTATGAAAGAAGGCACTATCTACCATCTTGTAACAGGGTTTGAAACATCTTTTGGAGGAGCCTTTGCAAAAGAATATCATACTATTACAGATGTTTTGAAAGATAAGCAAGTAAATATTGGTGGTTTTGAACTAAATATTATCTATCATGATGAGAATATAGAAATAGAGTTTCCACAAATCAATTGTGTGTACACACATATGCTAGGTCATGATTGCCATTCGATTATTGCAGGTGAGACACATGCAAATGAGATGATACAGCAATTAAAAGCTTATCAAGAAAAGGGATATATACTTATATTATCTAGCCACCATACACCGGAGAATTTAGCAGATGTAGAAGAAAAAATAGAGTATTTAGAAACAATAAAAGCTATTGCAAAAAATAGTAAAACAAAAGAAAAATTTGAAAATGAAGTAAAGAAAAACTATCCGTCTTATGGAGGATTAAACTATTTAGAGATGACAGCAGGTTATTTCTTCCCAGAAAGTTAGAAAAAAGAATATGCTATGCAGTTACTTGGAGAGTGACATGAAAAACAATTAGTAAAAAAATCGTAAAAATAAATAATATTTTACGATTTTTTTTGCTTTGAATTTAACCTTAATTTTACTTTAAGTTTACGATTTTTTTACTTTGAAGATGTAAAATACGAAGTAAAGGAGGAGAGAAAAATGGAAGAAAAAAAAGGATTCTTAAAAAAAGCGTTGGATGACATGAAAGAAAATGCAAAAGCACAACATGAGATTGATAAAGAAAACTTTGAAGCAGTTAAAGCTGATAACAAAGCAAGATTTGAAGAAGCTAAAAAGACTGATCCAGACTTTCAAGAATTTAAAGATGCTAAAGGAATAAAAGCAAAAACAAAGGTTGTTCTAGAACATATGGAAAGAGATGGAAAGAAAATAGCTGAAGAAAACAGACAAAATTATAAAAAAATGCTGGAAGAACAAAGAGAAAAAAGAAATGAAATTTTAAATAAATAGGAGGATGTCAATGATGAAAAAAGATACTTTATTAGAAATTATTTTAGGAACAATAGGTGGATTAATATTTGCAATAGGAATGTGTATGTGCTTAATTCCAGAGTGGAATATGTATGCAGCAGGTGTGGTTGTAGCAATTATTGGATTTATCATATTATTATGTATTATACCAGTATATAGAAGTTCCCATCCTAAAAAACAACATGGACCTATTAACTGGGGAATTATTTTTACTTGGATAATAGGAATTGTGGGATCATTAATTATGGGATTTGGAATGAGCAAAGTGATGGTTGGAAGTGCAAGCCAATCTGATATGATAATTGGAATTATAGCAGGAATTATTGGTCTTATTATATGTGTACTTAATTATCCAATATATGCTTATAGACATAATAAAGAGTAATCATACATAATAAAATTCATTTTGAAAATGAAGCACTATCTTTGTAAGAAAAGAGGTGCTTTTTATTTGTATGAAAAGTATAACCGTTACTATCAGCTAATAGTATCTAAAAGGAAACTATGTCACAAAAAAGTGCCTACTTAACAAAAATACGAAAAGATAGTATAATTTATCCTAAGGAAAGGGAGGTATATTTTGGAAAAACTAGATTATTTAATTCATTATTTATTAACAGAAAATAAGGAAATAACAATAAATGAAATTCCCATTAATCAAGAAGATAAAAAGAGATTATATAGAAGCTTATGCAACACTAGAAATCCAAAACCCATAGAGGAAGAATATATCCGAATAGAAAAGGAATATTTACAAGAAGAATTACAAAAAAAGGAAATAACAAAAATAGGAAACATAAAAACAGTACAGGATATTTTTCCCAATACTAGTTTAAAACATAAAGATAAAATTTGCTTATGGAAAGGAGATATTACAGAATTAGAAATCGATGCCGTTGTAAATGCAGGCAATTCACAAGGATTAGGGTGTTTTATACCCTGCCATAAATGTATAGACAATCAAATTCAAACCTATGCGGGACTTGCTCTAAGATTAGAATGTAATGAAATTATGAAAGAAAAAAATTATTTTCTTCCTACAGGAGAGGTTTTTATCACAAAAGGGTATAACTTGCCAGTTAAGTTTATTATTCATACAGTTGGACCAATTATACAAGATATGGTAACCAAAAAGCAAGAAGAACAATTGGCAAACTGCTATATTCATGCATTAGAATTAGCAAGAAAAAAGAAAATCAAAACCATAGCCTTCCCTTGTATATCAACAGGAGAATTTAGATTTCCTAAAGATAAAGCGTGTATACTTGCTATAAGAGCAGTAGAAAATTACTTAGAACAGCAAAAAAATGCTTTTGAAAAAATAGTTTTTAATGTTTATGGAGAAGAAGATTATAAAATATATGAGAAAAATATACAAAATTGGGAGGTAAAGTAGGAAAATATGGAAGATTACGCAATTAGGATAGAAAACGCAAAAGAAGTGCTTCAAAATGCAGATGCAATTTTAATAGGAGCAGGAGCAGGTTTGTCAACAGCAGCAGGACTGGAATATAGTGGTGAAGCTTTTCAAAGAAGTTATCCAGAATTTATTCAAAAATATCATTTTACAGATTTATACACAGCTAGTTTCTATGATTTTCCTACACAGGAAGAAAAATGGGCTTTTTGGGCGAAATTAATTCAACAAAATAGATTTAATGAAAAACCTCTAGAACTATATCAAAAGTTATACCATTTGGTAAAAGCAAAAGAATACTTTGTGATTACAACAAATGTAGATGGACAATTTGAAAAAGCAGGTTTTCCTCCGGGAAAATTATTTTTAGTACAAGGAGATTATAGTCTTTTGCAATGTGAAGAAGGATGCCATAACAAAACCTATTATAATGAAAATTTAGTAAAAAGATGGTTAAAAGAAACAAAAGATGGTAGAATACCAACAGAATTAGTGCCCAAATGTCCTGTCTGCGGAAAAAATATGGATATGAATTTGAGAAAAGATGCTAATTTTGTGCAAGATGAGCATTGGTATAAACAGGCAGAGAAATATGAAGCATTTTTGCAAAAATATCAAGGAAAAAATTTGGTATTATTAGAAATTGGTGTTGGCTTTAATACACCATCCATTATTAGATTTCCATTTGAAAATATGGTATATCATAATGGAAAAACGATTTTAATTAGAATAAATAAAGATTATCCTTTTGTGAGGGAAGAGATTAAAAACAAGGCCATATCATTTCAGGAAGATGTAAGTAGCATGATAGAGGATTTAAGTTTGTAAAAGAAAAGGAAAGAAGAAAAATGATTATCAATACAGGATGTAGAACCGATATACCTGCATTTTATGCAGAATGGTTCATCAATAGAATAAAAGAAGGGTATGTATTAGTAAGAAATCCCTATAATCCATCACAAGTAACAAAATATTCTTTGAAGCCAGAAGTAGTAGATTGTTTGGCTTTTTGTACCAAGAATCCAGAACCAATGTTACCCTATAGGAAAGTATTGCAACCGTATCAACAATATTGGTTTGTTACCATTACACCTTATGGAAAAGAGATAGAACCCAATGTACCAGACAAAGAAAAAGTAATAGAAAGCTTTCAAAAGTTATCACAAGAGGTTGGTATAAATTCTATAGGATGGCGATATGATCCTATTTTTATAGGGATGGGTTTTTCTGTAAAAAGGCATATAGAAGCATTTGAAAAAATGGCAAAAGCTTTAAAAGGATATACAAAAAACTGCACCATTAGTTTTTTAGATTTATATGAAAAAGTGAAAAGAAATGCACCTAATATATATCCTCCTTCTCAAGAAGAGGCCATAGAATTGGCAAAGGCTTTTAGTCAAATAGGAAAAGAAAATGGAATGACAATACATGCTTGTTGCGAAAAAACATATCTTGAAGAATATGGAATAGATTGCAAAGGCTGTATGACACAGGAAATAGTAGAAAAAGCAATAGGGGAAAAGCTAAATCCTCCTAAAAGGAAAAATATAAGAGAAAGTTGCAATTGCTTGATGGGAAATGACATAGGCGCTTATGATACTTGTGGACATCTATGCAAATATTGTTATGCTAACACAAATAGTAGACTGGTAAAAGAAAATAGAAAAAGACATAATCCCTTATCTCCGTTTTTGATTGGAGAAAAAAAAGAGGGAGATAAGATTACAGAAGCCAAACAAGAAAGTTGGAAAGTGCAGAATAAACAGATTAGCTTCTTTGAATGAAGAAAAATAAAAACCTTTCCCTTAAAAGGAAAGGCATTTTATTTTTACCTCAGTACAAGGAACCAAGAGAAGAAAAGAGATTCCAGCATAGAAGTAGGTTCCATTTTTTTAACTTCTTCTAAAGCAACAATATCGCTTTGGCAAAGCACTTCGCCATTTAGTTCAAATCGTACTTCTCCTATTTTTTGTCCTTTGCTAACAGGAGCACTTACTACATCAGGTAAAGAAATAACTTGTGTCACTTCTTGGTTATTTGTTTTTTCTAATAAATAGCCAGCGTCATTAGCAAATCCAACAGGAACATGAGAAGTTACACCTTTTTCTACTTCCAAAGAATTTAATACATCTCCAGCTTTAGCAAATTGTTTATAAGTATAAGACTTAAATCCATAATCTAATAATTTTTCAGCTTCGGCAAAACGTACTTGCGTGCTAGGAGCTTTCATAATAACAGCAATAAGAGATAAATCATTTCTAGTAGCACTTGCTGATAAATTATATAGAGCAAGACCAGTAGAGCCTGTTTTCAAACCTGTAGCACCTTGATAGTTGCGAATTAATTTGTTTGTATTAGTTAATTGAGATTTACCATCTCTTAAAGTGTCCATCCAAATAGTGGTATATTGAGTAATAGTAGGATGATGCACTAAAAGTTCTCTGGACATTAAAGCAATATCATAGCTAGAAGTAAGGTGACCGTCTTCATCTAAACCGTGGCAATTTTTAAAACAAGTATCTTTCATACCTAAAGCGTTTGCTTTTTCATTCATTTTTTCTACAAATGCTTCCTCAGAACCTTCTAAATACTCTGCCATTGCTACAACACAGTCATTAGCAGAGGCAATGGTAATGGCTTTTAACATTTCATTCACTGTAAGCGTTTCTCGTACATCTAACCAAATTTGTGAACCACCCATACTAGCAGCATTTTCACTACAAGGAATAGGGGTATCTAAAGTAATTTTTCCGCTATCTAAAGCTTCCATAATAAGGAGAATACTCATAATTTTGGTAACAGAAGCGGGACGAAGCTGTTCATGAGAATTGTGCTCATATAATATTTTTCCAGTATTTTGTTCTATTAAAATGGCAGAAGCCGATTCTAATCCTAAATCCACTACTGGAGCAGACACAGTATTTGTATTTTGCACATTTTCTGATGTATTATTTGTCTGCGTATGGGAGATACTATTAGATAAATTCGACCATACATATACCGTATCGGAACTATAAACGATAGTAGATACCACACATAAAGACAAGATTAAAGCTACTACAAAGAAAAGCATAGATTTTCGCATATAGATAAAACCTCCTAAAAGTAAAATCTGTAGTATATCTTATGCAAGAATAGAAGGTTTATGCTTATTTTAGAGTAAGGTATTAAGATAACTGGATGATGCGAGTAGTAATATTTTTATCGTCACTAGAAGCTTCTATACGAATAGCAAGACCAGTATCATTGCGAAACTTTAAATCTAAAGAGCCATAAGATACAGCAGCATCACGTCCCTCGGGTACATAACCTACGGGTTTCCCATGAGGATGTCTTTCTGTAACTACTAGGCTAGAAATAGATAAAACTGCATTATACAAAGTACTACTTACTTGGCAGTTGCCACCGCCAATACCTGTTTCCCTTTGATGATTTACAATAATACTAGCTTCCTGGTAGCCTCTTTCAGCAGTTGGTTT
>CALXBX010000026.1 GCA_944386655.1 uncultured Clostridia bacterium
TTTGCTTTTTCAATTATTTCTTTACTGGTTAAGCCGATTTCTTTTGCTATTTCATAGATCTTAATCTTACCCAATAATATCACCTCCATCAATGCTTTTTATCATTTCCTTTGAAAAGTTAGTATCTGTTATCCCTAGTACTGCCTTGTTGGTTTGCCCTATTGCTCTGCTTATTTCCTCTATATTTTCTATTTCTCGTATAGGAATTTGCTTTTCCTCTGCTATTTGTTTAAAGTTTTTCTTTGTTCTCTCCGATGCATCTGTTGCTATGATGAGTAGTTTCACTTTTTTCTTTTCTATTAGTCCTGTTACCATTTCCGTTCCAAAAGCTACTTTGCCTGCTCTCCTAGCCAAACCTAACAACCCCAATATTTTACGATTTGTCAATCAATACACCTCTTAATTCTTCATAAATTTTATCTTCTATTTTCGTTTCAAAAGTCTTTTCTAATCTTTTAGATTTTATTGCCTTATCTAAACAAGAAACATCGTCACAAATATAGGCTCCTCTTCCTGGCAATTTTCCTGTTCTATCTATTTGTATATTACCCTCTTTGTCTTTTACAATACGTATTAATTCTTTTTTTGACTTTTTACTATTGCAACCTATACAAGTTCTTTGTGGTATTTTTTTCAAATTCTCACATCCTCTTTTCTATATGTGTATTCCCTTTGTCCTAGTTTTTATTCCTCTTGTTGTGACTCACTTTCCTCATTTTGCATTTTGGCAATCATCTCTCTAAATTGAGACTCACTCTTAATATCTATTTTCCATGTAGTTAACTTTGCTGCCAATCTTGCATTTTGTCCTGCTTTTCCGATGGCAAGTGATAATTGATCATCTGGAACAATAACTTGTGCAAATCTTTCCTCTTCTTTAATATCTACTGCCATTACTTGTGCTGGAAGCAATGCAGAAGAAATATAAATGGCTGGATCTTCGTTCCATTCAATGACATCTATTTTTTCTCCATTTAATTCATTAATAATATTTTGTATACGTATTCCTTTTTGTCCTACACAAGAACCTACTGGATCAATGTTAGGATTTTGAGAATATACTGCAATTTTGCATCTAGAACCTGGGTCTCTTGCTACATTTTTTATTTCTATTAATCCTTCATAAATTTCTGGAATTTCTAGTTCAAATAATTTTCTAACAAATTCTCCATTCGCTCTAGAAAGAATTACTTGAATACTTCCTTTTAGTCCTTTTTCTACATCTAAAATGCATGCTCTTATTTTATCATTTACATGATAATGTTCTGTAGGAATTTGTTCTTTTACAGTAAGAATTCCTTCTATTCTTCCTAAATCCACTACTACCACGCCACCATCTGCTTTTTGTACAATTCCAGAAACAATTTCTCCTTTTTTATCTCCAAATTCTTTATATAAGTATTCTCTGGATGCTTCTCTAATTTTTTGTACAATAACTTGTTTTGCTGTTCCTGCTGCAATTCTACCAAAATTACGTGGTACTAATTCTTTTTCTACGACATCTCCTATCTGGTATTTTTTATCTAATTCTTGTGCTTGTGCTAAAGAAATTTGTGTTTTTGGATTTTCTACTTCCTCTACTACTTCTTTTTGCATATATACATGGATTTCTCCTGTTTCTTTATCCATTGTAATTTTTACATTTTCATCATCACAATCAAAATTTTTCTTGTAAGCTGTTACTAATGCTGTTTCTATAGATTCTAATAAATATTCTTTTTGTATGCCACTTTCTTTTTCCAAATCGTCCATTGCTTTGATTAATTCTGTGCTATCAATTGCTGGTTCGTTTACTTTGTTTTCTTTTTTCTTCATTTTTTTGATTTCCTCCTTTTTAATCCCAATTATAATGTAACTTTACCAAAGATATATTTTTTCTGTCTAATGTAATGTTTTTTCCTGTTTCCTCTTCTATTTCTATATTTTCCTCACAAAAGCTTTTTAATATTCCTTGATATTCTTTCTTTCCATCTATTGGTTTAAACAGTTTAATATCTACTACATTTCCTATATTGTCTTCAAAATGCTTTTCTTTTCTTAATACTCTTTCTATACCAGGAGAAGAAACTTCTAGGAAATATGCTTCTTTGATGTAACTTGCTTCATCTAATGTATCAGAAATGGCATCATTTACTGTTTCGCAATCATTTAAATCAATTCCTTCTGGCTTATCAATGTAGATACGTAAAAAATAGTCTTTTCCTTCTTTTACATATTGTACATCATATAACTGATAGCCTAGTTCTTCTATTTTATTTTCTATTAAATTTTGTACTTTTTCCTCAATACTTGCCACGGTTTCCCTCCTTTTTGCTCTATTACGCTTAAAGAGTGGGATTTGTTCCCACTCTCTAGTTCATTTTGTTTTGCTATAATTATTATACACTATTTTTCAAGAATTGCAAGCCTTTTTGGAATTTTTTTGAAATTTATTTTGCATTTTTTCAATATATTATCTATCACTTATTGTTTTTACTGCCATGCTAGGATGGGATATCCTTGATTGATATTACTTTCGTCTTGTTTAAAGGATTCTCCTAATATTGTATATATTTGTTTTAGTTCTACACTACTCTTTAAAGAACACTCACTTCCTATAGTAGAATCATTCGTTCCTGCTATTTTATCTGTTACCTCAGATAAAGTATAACTATTATATATCTCTCCTACAAATGTTCTATTTCCCGTTACATCTGTAAATAAACTATTGTTTCCTGTAATGCCTCCTTTATTTTCTACGCTATCACTTAATTGACCTATATTATAACAATTCTCTATTTTTCCTCTATTTAGTCCTGCAATTCCTCCTATATTGTTATATACTCCTATAATTGTTCCTGTATTATAGCAATCTTGAATATTAGCTTCATTTAGCCCTATAATTCCTCCTACATTAGCGCTATTACTATTATTTTTTTCTGTTGCCTCTATTTTCCCAGTGTTATAGCATTGGAATATCCTATTATTATCATCGGAAGTTAAAAATCCACATATACCCCCTACCAAATTATTTCCTGTAATGTTAGCTTCATTATAATTATTTTCTATAGAAACTCCATACGATATATGGGCTACTATACCAGCAACAGAATTACCATTTCCTGTGACATTTCCTTTATTAGAACAATTTCGTACTACTATATAATTATCTGTATATCCCACAATTCCTCCTACAATATCACCATTTCCTATAATATCTCCTTCATTATAGCAATTAATTATACTGCAATTTATATAAGCAACTCCTACTACTCCTGCTCCATTGTTATTTTGTGCTTCGATATTTGCTTTATTATAACAATTCACTACTTCTGAACCATTATAAATGTATCCAGCTAACCCTGCAGTTGCAATCCCTCCTGTAATACTATTATTCTCTCCTATTCCTAAGTTAGTAATTTTTCCACTCTCTACTAAACCAAATAATCCTTGTACCTTATCTGCTGTATTAATATATATTCCATTGACTTCATAACCTTTACCATCAAAGATTCCACTAAATGGTTTATTGTTTTCATCATCTGGAGTAGGGCTATCATTTGCATATAATCCTATTGGCTCCCATGGTTCACTACTATCCAATGTTATATTTCCTGTTAAATATATATACTTTCCTTCATAAGTATTCCCATTATTTACATCGTCCCTAAAAGCCTTTAATTCTTCTGCTGAACCTATTGCTATCATGTTTTCTTCTGCTATTACTTCTCCTGTACTATCAATATAATAGCTTCTTTCTGCTATCTGTAACAAGAAACTTCCATCTCCATTTTCTGTTAAGCTATATTCTGTATCTCTTAGTTGCGATTGTAGTGCTGTTTCTAATTTTGTTTTGTCTAATTCTAATGTTCCTTGTGCTTGTACAGATGCTACAGCAAGTTCGATTGCTTCCTTTTGTTGTGCTTGTGTAGTTAATTCATCTGCCCTCTGTGCTTGCGTAATAATTCCATTCTCGCCTACTAGCATAGCTATAGATACACCAGCTAGAATAATTAAAACGATTATAGTTACCACAAGTGCTATTAAGGTAATTCCTCTTTCTTTATTCTTTTGTTCCTGCATTAAAAATTCCCCCTCGTTTTTATTCTTACGAAGAGGATTATATCTTTTCCCTATTTCTATTTCTTTATTTCTTTTTGCTTTCTAGTGGTAACTTATTTCCATAACTTTGGGCACTTCTCTATATAAACTTTAAAGAACGTCCCTAAAGTTCATAAATTTATCCATATACTCTATTAAAAATAACGGTATATTAAGAATTTTTCCATCTTTTTTTAGATTATTCTCTGTATTTTTAGAACAATCTTAATTGACCATTGTTGGGTCACGTTGCCATATTAAAATTGGATAACCATTGTTTATATTATCTATATCTTCTTTAAATGATGCTCCTAATGTAGATACTAATAACTTCATTTTTTCTTCTGATTTTATAGAACTATCTTCTATTATCGAATTGTTATAGCCACATATAGCTTCACATTTATCTTTTAATGAATATGTGTTTTTTAATACTCCCGTTGTATGATAAGATGATGAAATATTATTTTCACCTACTATTCCTCCTATACGTACATTTCCTTCAATCTCACCGATATTATAGCAGTTGAATATGTTACATACACTTTGTCCAGATATTCCTCCTATCTTACTTTCACCTTTAATATTTCCTACATTATAACAGTTTTGTACAATTCCATTATTCATTACTTGCCCTAATATTCCACCAATTATATTATTTCCTTGTATTGCTCCCAGATTAAAACATTCTTCTAATAGTGACTCATCACTTAAATTACCTGATATTCCTCCTAAAATAGATGTTGTGCTTATATTTCCTTCAACTGTGCCTTTATTATAACATTTTTTTAAACTTGAATTTAAACTAACATTACCTACAACTCCGCCTGTATTCCTAGAATCATTATTAACATTTATATTTCCTATATTATAACAGTTTTCAATACTACAATTTATTGCTAATTGTCCAAAAAGTCCTCCGCTGTATGAACCAACTTTCAAATTACTTTTATTATAACAATTTATTGCTTTTGATCCATTATATAAATATCCTGCTATTGCACCCACAGATAAATTGCCTGATATGTTACAGTCTATTCCTATTCCTAAATTTAATATTTTTCCACCTGTTACTAATCCAAACAATCCTTGAACTTTATCTGTTGTATTAATATATATTCCATTTATTTCATAACCTTTACCATCAAAGATTCCACTAAATGGCTTATTGTTTTCATCATCTGGTGTATCATTTTCCATCGAATATACCCCTATTGGTTCCCACTCTTCATTTATATCCAATGTTATATCACTAGTCAAATACACATACTTTCCTTCATACGTATTTCCATTATTTACATCATCTCTAAGTGTTTCTAACTCTTCTGCTGAACCTATTGCTATCATGTTCTCTTCTTCTATTACTTTTCCTGTACTTTCGATATAATAGCTTCTTTCTGTTATTTGTAACCAAAAACTTCCATCTCCATTTTCTGTTAAGCTATATTCTGTATCTCCTAGTTGTGATTGTAAGGCTAATTCTAATTTTGTTTTATCTAGTTCTAAAGTTCCTTGTGCTTGAACAGATGCTACAGCAAGTTCTATTGCTTCTTTTTGCTGTGCTTGTGTGGTTAATTCGTCTGCCCTTTGTGCTTGCGTAATAATTCCATTTTCTCCTACTAACATAGCTATAGATACACCAGCTAAAATGATTAATACAATGATGCTTACCACAAGTGCTATTAATGTTACTCCTCTTTCTTTGTTCTTTTGTTTCTGCATTATCTTATCCTCCTTGCTTTTTTCTTACAAAGAGGATTATATCTTTTCCTTATTTTCTTTTTTCTCTTATTTTCGCTTTTTACTGTTAACTTGTTTTCATAATAAATTTTATAATATCTATCTTATCGCATACGGTATTTTTAGTTTGCAGTTATTCAATGTTCAAAATAATGTTGAACGAAATCCCACACTATCTATGCTCGTAATAACATTATTATGATGATAAGAAACTGGAACAAGAGAACTTGAATCTCCAAAATTTCCTCCTCTACGAACGCATGGAGCATCCTCATTATCACTTTTTTCTATAGTCCATTCATATACATTTCCTGCTAAATCATATATATTCATTTTATTATTTCTATCTGTAGCTCCCGTTGAAAGTAATACCCCATTTCCTGATAAATTATAGGATGGTTTATTATAGTTTGTTAGAACATCTTTCCATTCACCTAAACTAGAACTATTATATATAGCATATTTATTATTATCTTCTATTTGAAATTCAACATCTCTATAATTTCCCCATGAACCACTATTAGTTTTTAAGTAGTATGATGCTTCATTAGTTTTAATATCCCAATCTCCATTTACTTCTAAATATTTTAATGTCAAATCCCATTGTATTCCAAACATTAAACTACTGGTTTTATTTCCTATTGCTAATTTTTTTGATATTTCTTGTGCTTGAGCACATGTTACATAGTTATATGGATATGCTCCGTTTTTGTATTACCGCTTTTCTTGTTATATCTTCTTCTATCACAGGATTATCAAAAGATCCTACTTCATATCTTCCTATATAAAAACCTCCATTTTCGTATATACTTTTTAACATATTTTGTTTTGATTGTTTATATTCTTCCTTACTTAACCCACAACCATCATACCATGTATCTGCATAACCAGATTCTCTATAACTTTTTACATATTCTTGTAATGTTGTTTCTAATGTTTCATATTCTGTTTCATTTTCAAACGTCAGTCCTTCTGGCATCTCATTTTTTGGTACCTCTATCCACACCCATTCATTTCCATTTACATCTATTATTACCAAACCATTTTCCAATGTATTTTCTCCTTCTACTTTAGATACTGTACATTGCGCAGGTATATTTACTTTTTCTCCGTTTATATCTGTATATTCATACTCTTCTAAATGTACACTCGCTTCTAACATTGCTAATTGTCTTTTTTCTTCTACTTGTGCTTGCTCCGTTTCCTGTTTTGCCCTTTGTGCCTGTGTAATAATTCCATTTTCTCCTACTAGCATAGCTATTGATACTCCTGCTAAAATAATTAAAACTATGATACTTACCACTAACGCAATGAGCGTAATTCCTTTTTCTTTATTCTTTTGTTTCTGCATAAAAATTTTCCTCCTCGTTTTTATTCTTACGAAGAGGATTATATCGTTTCTATATTTTTTCTTTTACTTTATTTTTGCTTTTTACTGGTAACTTATTTCCATAATTTTTCATTGTTTATCTCACTGCCAAGTCAGTATTGGATATCCATTATTTATATTATTTGTATCTTCCTTAAAGGCATTACCTAAGTTTTCTGCAGTAAATGTATCTAAACTTGTATAACTATTAATTATTTGAGTTTCACTTCCATTGTATCCTATCAATTCTCCAATATTCAGATTTCCTTGTATATTTCCAATATTATAGCAATTTTCAAATGAACTATTAGGTGCTGCTACACAAAGACCAATAATTCCTCCTACCATTTCATATCCAGTTACATTTCCTACATTATAACAGTTTGCTATATTGCCATAGATATCTCCAACAATTCCTCCTACATTTCTTTTATCATTATTCATTGTAATCATCCCACTATTAAATGAATTTTTTATTGTTCCTTTGAAATATCCTACTACTCCTCCCAAAAATTCACTACTACTTACTTTAGCAACATTCCCATAATTTGCACAATTTATTATTGTATGAGATACATCTGCAAATTCTTCCCAACCATCTATCCCATTACTGCTTCCTAATATTCCTCCATATGCATCACTTAAATCTCCATAGTTACTACAATTACTTATTGTAATAGAGCCTATTGCTACTCCAACAATTCCTCCTCTTGTTTTTTCCATATCTGCATAATTATTACAATTATATATTTTTCCGGTTTCATATACTATTCCTATTATACCTCCACATCCCATTCCTCCTATATTTAGGCTACAATTTTCTCCAAGATTTATATTTTTTATTTGTCCATTTATAACTAATCCAAACAATCCTTGTCCGTTTTTTGAATTATTAATATTCATATAATCTACTGTATAATCTTTTCCATCAAATATTCCTGAAAACGGTTTATTATTCTCATTATATATACTATCTTTTATGCTAGTATCTTTACTATCTTGAACATAATAACCTATTGGCTCCCATTCCTCATTTATATCCAATGTTATATTTCCTGTTAAATATATATACTTTCCTTCATAAGTATTCCCACTATTTACTTCGTCCCTAAAAGCCTTTAATTCTTCTGCTGTTCCTATGGCTATCATGTTTTCTTCTGCTATTACTTCTCCTGTGCTATCGATATAATAGCTTCTTTCTGCTATCTGTAACAAGAAACTTCCATCTCCATTTTCTGTTAAGCTATATTCTGTATCTCCTAGTTGTGATTGTAAGGCTAATTCTAATTTTGTTTTACCTAGTTCTAAAGTTCCTTGTACCTGAACAGATGCTACGGCTAGCTCAATTGCTTCTTTTTGCTGTGCTTGTGTGGTTAATTCGTCTGCTCTTTGTGCCTGTGTAATAATTCCGTTTTCTCCTACTAACATAGCTATAGATACACCAGCTAAAATGATTAATACAATGATGCTTACCACAAGTGCTATTAATGTGATTCCTCTTTGCTTATTCTTTTGTTTGTACATAAATTTATCCTCCCTGTTTTTATTCTTACAGGGAGGATTATATCTTCTCTTTATTTTTTCTTACCTTTTTATTTTGCTTTTTAGTGGTGACTTGTTTTCATAATTTTTGACGTTTTTCTATATTATACCTAAAATTATATTATAAATAAGCAAACACGAAATCCATAGAATTCCTCAACTGTATCTATTGATGTATTACGAAAGCCTGCCGAATAAGTATTAAATAAGCTACCATAGCCTCCTCCTCTCGATACAGGTTGATTCAAATCACTATAAGTTTCTGAAGAAAGTTCCCATACATTTCCCCCTAAATCATATATATTGCAAATACTTTCTGTTGAACCTGTTGGAACAAGAGCTCCATCACCATTTACTTTTACTTTTTCTTCTCCATCGATATCAATATATTTAAATGATGTATCTTTATAATTTCCTTGAGGGGAACTAAGTGCATAATTTTTTTCGACTTTACTTATAAACGTTATTACTGTATCATATGCATAGCCACTACATAATCTAGTATTTACAGATGAGTATCTCTGTGTTTCTTTCATGTTATTTGATAATGTTTCTGCTTGTTCTTTAGATATATAATTATATGGTACTAGTCCACTTCTTATTGAAATGGTATTATTATCATTTGAATTTTCATCTCTATATGTTTCATTTTGAGAACTTTCATAGTCTCCTGCTTCATATCTTCCTATATAAAATCCACTATATTCTTGTATACTATCACTTTCGATATCGGATAAACTTTCATGATATGTGGAATAGAGCCCTGCTTGTACTCCAAAATCAATTCGTACATAATTATCTATATTAACTGGTATCCATACAAATTCATTTCCATCTTTGTCAATAATAACCAATCCATCATTAATCGCATTTTCTCCATCAACTTGTGATACTGCAAATCCTGCTGGTATTGTTGCAGTATCTCCATTTTTATCTGTATAAGGTTGATTTTCTGTATTCATAGTAGCTTCTAACATAGCTAATTGTTTCTGTTCTTCTACTTGTGCTTGCTCCGTTTCCTCTTTTGCCCTCTGTGCCTGCATAATAATTCCATTTTCTCCCACTAGCATGGCTATAGATACACCAGCTAAAATGATTAATACAATGATGCTTACCACAAGTGCTATTAATGTAATCCCTGTTTCTTTATTTTTTTGTTTCTGCATTTTAAAATTCCTCCCTGTTTTTTCTTACAGAGAGGATTATACCTGTTCTTTATTTTTTCTTACTTTTTTATTTTGCTTTTTAATGGTGACTTGTTTGCATAATTTTTGTTTATTTCATAATAATTTTAGACTCTTCTATTTTTGTATTAAATATATCTAATAATATATTTGATTTTCCAGATAATATTAAATAATCCGAACTATTAATTGAACATCTATAAAAACAGTAATAATACCCTGTAGGATTTGCATTAATTATAAGAGTTCCTTTCAATGAAAAGCAATCTTCAAATAGATGTTCCATAGATTCTACATTTTCTCCAATAATAAAATTATTCAATGTTAAATTCTCACAACCAGCAAATAAGTAATCAATAATAGTTACACTATTAGGTAGAACAGATGGTTTTACTAATTCTTTACACATATAAAATGTACCATACATTCTTTGTACTCCATCTGGAATAGAAGGTGCTTCTGTCAAGTTTGTGAATTCAAAAGCCCAACTTAATATTTTTAAACTATTCGGTAGCACTGGTGCAATTTCAATTTGAGTATGTGAAAATGTAAGTGCCATATTTGTAACAGTACTCGGAATAACGGGAGCCACCTTTAAGCTTGATAAATCTCTAAATAAATTATATAGGCTCGTTACTTCAACATAATTTTCTCCATTATTAATACTTATATATTGAGGAATAGTTCCTATAATTTCTCCATTATCCGAAAAACTTCCAAGATATCCAGAATTTTCTGCCGTTTCATTATCATTTAGTACATATGTTCCATCTTCCATTAAAGTATATTCCCATAAATCCATATCCACAGGCTGTCCATTTGTTCCTATTCCTATTACGCCTTCATTTCTTGCGTCATCTTGTGAATCTGGTGCTACATAAATGCTGTCAAAATCACTATTGGTATCTTCTATACTTCCATCGTTATTTAGTTTATATATTTTTTTGCTATCTAAAAATATAATATTTCTTGTTCCATCTTCATTATCTACAACTATGGATTTTACTCCATTTTCTAATAATGCTATTTCTATATCATCCTTTAGAGCTGTATTTCCGCTATTTGCTATTTGAGCAGTAGCCATAGCTAACTTTATTTTTTCTTCGTCTCCTTTTATCTCTGTCTCCTGTGCTGCCCTTTGTGCCTGCGTAATAATTCCATTTTCTCCTACTAACATGGCTATAGATACGCCAGCTAAAATGATTAAGACTATGATACTTACCACAAGTGCTATTAGTGTAATTCCTCTTTGTTTATTCTTATTCTTTTGTTTTTGCATGAATTCATCCTCCCCGTTTTTATTCTTACTAGGAGGATTATATCTTTTCTTTACTTTTTGTTATTCTTTGTTTTTGTTTTTTACTGGTAATTTATTTCCATAATTTTCGACTTTATTTTGATCACGTGTTAGCATTTAGTGCTATAACACAGATATACTTATACGAAAGCTGATTCCAGTACCAGCTATACCAGAGGTCATACCGAAGTGGAATATACCACTTTCAAACGTTTTACTGTAATTTCCGCCACGTCCGAATATTGGCCATACCTCTGTAGGAAATCCAGATGAGTTTCCATTCCAAGCATTATAATCCGAGCCTTTTTCTGATGTTTCGTAAATAGCATCACCATAATGTCCATTCATAGGTGTTGCTAACAAATAATCATCTTCGTGAGCATCTGTCCCATCATTTACTGTTGACACATATACATTTCTATATCTACTTTCTGTTGCTTCTGCAACCAAATCTCCAGCATATCTTGCTAAACTACTACTTCCATTATCTACATATGCTGCAATACTTTCTCCAGCTCCTCCAGACATATCATAAATTCCTGTTATATTTCCAGTAGTGCTTGCTTCTACTCCTAATGTTGTATTATATGCATTTGTACTATCTTCATCTGCCGCATCAACGCTACTTCCTGCCATTCCTGTTATATAACTATTATTACTATTATTCCATATTTTATTATTTTTTCCATATCTACTCTGTGTTAAATATGCTACTGCTCCCCATTCATCATTTTTCATTAAATGCGGATCTACTTCATTATCATTACTACTTAAGCCATATGGATTTTCTTCTTTATTCATATTTAAACATGTTGAAAAAGCATTTCCTACGCTTATATTTCTCCAACTTGTTACTCCTGCTCTTATTGTTATTACTTCTTCTCCTGTATATTCTTTTTCTCCTGTAGTAGCCTCTATTGTACAAGTTCTATTACTACTTTCATACTTTCCTACCCATATTCCTTCCAATTGCGTTTCTCCATAATCAAATGCTGGATGTACTACATAATCTTCCATTCCTCCATCGACTGCTACTGTTGGATATGTTGTATTATATATTTTTCCATCTTTTCCTTTATTTTCAGTACTTATAAATACTATATTTATATTTCCAGCAGTCTCTCCTGTATGATATTGGCTCGTTATTTGATATGCATATCTTGGTATCCATACCAAGATACTATATGGCTGTGTCTCATCTAACACTTCATTATTTCCTTTGATTGTAAAACTAGAATCTTCTAATACTACATTTGCCCATTCTTTATTCTCGTAATTATACCACTGGTTATCTTTTGAATCGGTTTTTACCCATCCTGTTCCTTCCACATATTTCACTGGAATCATTCCATTACTTAATTTTGGTGATGTAATTAATACATTATCTACATAAGAATCTTTTTCATTTATATATTCAGCCATTGAATCAAAATCAGCTTCTTCTTTTTTCTTTGCTTGCTCTGTCTCCTCTGCTGCCCTCTGTGCCTGTGTAATAATTCCATTTTCTCCTACTAGCATGGCTATAGATACGCCAGCTAGAATAATTAGTACGATAATAGTGACCACTAATGCAATTAGTGTAATACCTGTTTGTTTCTTTACCATATTTCTCATGTTTTCTCCTCCCATTTTTCTTATGTTTTCCAAATTTCTTCTAACTTATTCATAATTTCTTTTATTAATTTATGTAAATAAGTTGTTATAATTATATTTTATATATTATCATATTTTTAAATGTTGTACAGTGAATATCATTCACGGTTCAATTTATTTTTTGTTCGTCAAAAAATGCACAATAGTTTTGTCAAAATTCGCACAACAAATTTGTCAAAAAATGCACATCAAAATACTCAAAAATTGCACAATAGTATTGAAAAAACACAAAAAGTATGCTATTCTAAAGATGAGGTGAAGTAAATGAAATTAACGAAAACTGGCTATATTCCAAGGTTAATAGATAAAGCAATAGAAGAAAATTTAAAAATTTTTGGAGCTATTAGTATTGAAGGTCCAAAGTGGTGTGGAAAAACTTGGACTGCTTTAAATCATTCTAATAGTGTTGTTTATTTAAATAATACGGCAGATAATTTTAGGGAAAAACATTTGGCAGAAATGGATGTAAATTTAGTATTGGATAAAGAAAAGCCTGAATTGATTGATGAATGGCAAGAAGTACCTAGCATATGGGATGCAGTAAAGTTTAAGTGCGACCAAGATAATGAGAAGGGTAAATATATTTTAACTGGTTCTAGTGTTCCTGTTAGTGATAAAATACACCATTCTGGTGCAGGTAGAATTTGTAAAATGAAAATGTATACCATGTCTTTATATGAGTCTGGCGACTCTAGCGGTGATGTCTCTTTAAAAGATTTATTTGAGCATAATGTAAAAAATCAATTAGTAAACAAAGTAGAATTAAAAAGATTGGCTGAATTAATTGTAAGAGGTGGATGGCCTGAAAGTATCTCTATGGATATACTCGGTGCTATGAAAATAGCTAAAAGTTATATAGAGGCTGTGTTGGATAAAGATATTATGGAAATAGATGGTATCAAAAGAGATAAGGAAAAAATGGAAATGTTGCTAAGGTCTCTTGCAAGAAATGAAAGTACCATTTCCACGAACAATGTTTTAATGAAAGACATTGATTATAATGTTACAGAGGAAGATATCAGCATTAGTAGAAATACTGTTACAGATTATCTTAATGTACTAAACAGACTACATCTAATTGAAAATCAAAATTCTTTTATGTATAAAATACGTTCCAGACTAAATGTAGGGAAAAATCCTAAAAGACATTTTGTAGATCCATCCTTAGGGTGTGCTGTTTTAAATATTACTCCTGAAAAATTAATAAACGATTTAGAAACAATGGGACTATATTTTGAAGCCTTATGCGAAAGGGATTTAAAAATATATGCGGAAAGTATAGGTGCTAAGTTATATCATTACAGAGAAAATGATACAGGAATAGAAGTAGATAGCATTATAGAAATTGCAGATGGTGAATATGGTGCCATAGAAATAAAATTAGGTGCCAATAAGGAAGAAGAAGCTGCGGAGAGTTTAAAAAAATTCTACGAGCTAGCTGAAATTAAACCAAAATTCATGTGTATTATTTGTGGTTTATACAATGCTGTTGTAAGAAGACCAGATGGCATTTATGTACTTCCCATCACCGCATTAAAACCTTAAATGGCAAATGGTTTTGTTTTTTAATTTATTTTTTACTTCATTGAGAAAGGAACGAGTTTTTAACATGAATCATTATTTAGAAAAATTAGAATATCCAAAAATATTAGAAAAGTTAGCAAATTATTGTAAAAGTAATATAGGAAAAGAACTTGCTTATTCTTTACTTCCTAGCAAGAAAAAAGAAGAAGTGCAAAGTTTGTTATCTCAAACAGAGGAAGCTGTTAATTTAAGTATCAGAAAAGGAACTCCTCCTATTGGTGAGATTCCTGAAAACATAGAAATGTATTGCAAGCAATTAGAAGCAAATCAATCCTTATCTATGAAAGGCTTATTAGAGGCCTCTTCTATACTTCGTATGGCAAGAGAGATGAAATCATATCTTTATCAAGACGAAAATTTTGATTTATCTGATTTTCCTATTTTAGATGATCAGATTTCTCTTCTTTATACGAACCTTTCTGTAGAAGATGCTATTATCAAATGCATCTTAGACGAAGAAACGATAGATGACCACGCCTCTGCAGAATTATTTCGTATTCGAAAAAATATTCAAAAGGCGGAAACTAGTATCAAAGACAGTTTGAATAAATTACTACATTCTTCTTATTCCAAATATTTTATGGAACCAATTATCACCATTCGTTCTGACCGCTATGTTGTTCCCGTAAAAGAAGAATATCGCTCTCAAATAAAGGGCTTTATTCATGATGTTTCTAGTAGTGGCTCTACGGTATATATAGAACCTATTTCTGTTTTTGAAGCGAATAACAAAATTGCTTCTTTAAAAGTAGAAGAATCGATGGAAATTGAGAAAATTCTAATGCAGTTATCTAGTCTTTTATTTCCTTATATTGAGGAAATTAGAAAAAATGTATCTGTATTAGGTACTTTAGACTTTATTTTTGCTAAGGCAAATTTGGCAAGAGAATTAGAAGCTACCATGCCAATTCTAAGTGAGAAAAAAGAACTCTTTTTAGAAAATGCAAGGCATCCTTTTATTGCCAAAGATACGGTTGTTCCTATTACGGTATCTCTTGGTGAGAATTATTCTTGTTTGCTGATTACTGGTCCTAATACTGGTGGAAAAACTGCTAGTTTAAAAACAACTGGACTTCTTACTTTAATGGCTTGCAGTGGCTTATTTATTCCCGCTTCTTCTCAAAGCCGTATTTATGTATTTGACCAAGTTTTTGCAGACATTGGAGACGAACAAAGTATTCAAGAATCTCTTAGTACTTTTTCTGCTCACATGTTACACATTATTGGCATTTTAGAAACTGCCACCTCTGATAGTCTTATATTATTAGACGAATTAGGTTCTGGTACGGATCCAACTGAAGGAGCCAGCCTCGCTATTGCTATTTTAGAAAAATTCTACCAAATGGGTGCTCTTACCATGGCAACCACACATTATGCAGAATTAAAAAATTATGCTTTTGTAACAGATGGCTTTGAAAATGCAAGTTTTGTATTTGACATTGAACATTTAAAACCTACCTACCAATTATTAGTAGGTATTCCTGGAAAAAGCAACGCTTTTGCTATTAGTCAAAAATTAGGCTTATCTTCTTCTATTTTAAACAGAGCAAAAGAATTATTACAGGAAGATACTATTAGCATGGAAGAATTATTAAAAAATATTTACGACGATAAGCAAACGATTGAAAAGGAAAAAGAAGAAATTGTGAAAAATGAACATCAGATTACATCACTTAGAAAATCGTTAGAACAAGAATATCAATCTTTAAAGGAAAAACAAACCAGTCAAAAGGAAAAAGCCAAAGAAGAAGCCAAATCCATTCTTAACTCTGCAAAAGAAGAAGCAAATGCTTTAATTAAGGAATTAGAAAAATTAGTACAAAATTCCGAAGATAGTTCTTCTTTAAAAAAAGCAAATGCTTTGCGCCAAAACTTAAATCAGTCCATACAAGAACTTTCTGAAACTCCTGTAGAAGAAAATACAAAATCAGATGTATCCATAGAAGATTTAAAGGTAGGACAGGTAGTAAACTTAAAGAAATGGAGTGAGCCAGCTACTATTTTATCCATTGCTGGTAATAAAAAAAAGCTACAAGTACAAATAGGAAATGCGAAAATGAATATTTCTTTGCAGGATATTGAAAGTCTTGTAAAAAAAGCACCAAGACGAGAAAAAAGTTTCTTCTCCGCTAGTACTCCATCTTCTTTTAAATCTCAGCATGCTACTACAGAAATTAATGTAATTGGTCAAAATGTGGAAGAAGCCTGCTTTGTCATAGACAAATATTTAGACGACTGCGTGCTTGCTAAATTACAAACCGTTCGTATTGTTCATGGAAAAGGAACAGGAAAGCTAAGAGATGGCATTCATCAGTTTTTGAAAAAACATCCACATGTAAAAAGTTTCCGCCTAGGTACTTTTGGAGAGGGCGAGATGGGTGTTACGGTGGTAGAATTAAAGTAATCTTTTTATATATAAAAAAGGGCAGGTATAAAATTACCTGTCCTTTTTGCGCTTTATCGTTTTATTCTGCTGACAAAGTGCTATAATTTTCCATTAACCAATCGTAATAGCTAAATGGTTCCCTTGTTTCTGGCACTCCATAATCTACACCATAAGTTTCTACTGAAATAGATGTAATGACTGGAGGATTCACTGGCTGGTCTACTCCTTCTGTTGCACTTTCGTCTCTTGTTACAACCTCTACATTAGCAATAGCATCTACTACTTCTAGCCCTTCTATTACTTTTCCAAAACCTGCATAAAGTCCATCAATATTTGTATTATCTGCTTGCATAATAAAGAATTGTGCAGATGCAGAATTATATCCTTCTTCTGTTAAAGCAGAACTAATATCACTATAATCAGAACGAGCCATTGCAATAACGCCTCTTTCCATTTTTAGTGTATTTTCTTCATAACCATTTGCAATAAATTCTCCTTCTATCGCATAAGTCTCTGTTTCACTACCACCGTCTTGAATATTACTTAATGTAGGACTTCCTGTTCCATCTCCATTTTTAGAACCTCCTTGTATCATAAAATCTGGAATAGTTCTATGGAAGGTAAGTCCATTATAATAACCATTATTTGCTAAACGAATAAAATTAGTAACTGTATTTGGTGCCATATCTGGATATAGTTCTACCTTTATTGTTCCATAATCTTGCACCTCAATAGTAGCTACTGGATTAGGAATATTAAGCGTATATTTTTGATAAACTCCATAACTTACATAAGCAATTCCTACAATTAATAGTACAATTACTAGCATTCCTATTCCTCTTAATATCATTTCTTTTTTATTACTCATTTTCTTTTTTCATTCCTTTCTTATTTGTGAACATCTGACAAAAATGTCTGGCACTTTTGGCAGATTATAATATTAGATTATCAAACACAAATTGTTCTTGCATTCTTTTTAATGATTGCTTTATCGTTTTTGCTCTTACTTCTCCTATTCCTTCTACATCATCTAATGCCGGTATATCTGCTGCTAATATATGTTGGAAGGATTTAAAAGATTTCACTAAATTGTCTACAATATTACTTGGCATTCGTGGTATTTTGCTTAGGATACGATATCCTCTTGTATATACGCCTACCTCATCATAATTATCAAAATCTTCATAGCCAAGCAATCTTCCTATGGTTTGTACTCTTTTTAAATCTTCTAATGGTAAAGAACTAATCTCTTGCAGTACTTTCTCTGCGGTTCGCTTTTTACCTGGTGCAATATAGTCTTTTATAATTAATAGTTCTTCTTTTTCTAAATCGCCCACTAATTCTTCTAACTGCATTTCTAGTAGTCTTCCTTCTTCTCCTAATTCGTCTACTGCTTTTTGTACTTCGTCTACTACTTTCATAACCATTTGTGCTCTTTGAATGGCTACGATTACATTTTCTAATGTAACAATATCATTAAATTCGTATTCATTTAAAAGGCTTAGTTTACTATCAAATACTTTTTTATATTTTTCCACAGTTTGCAGAGCTTGATTTGCCTTAGAAATTACTTTTGCTGTATCTTCTAATACATATCTTTCATAACCTTTAAATATAGTAATAATATTTCTCCTCTGCGAGATACTAATTACAATTTCTCCCGTTTGTTTTGCGGTACGTTCTGCTGTTCTGTGTCTAGTTCCTGTTTCTGTCGTGGTGATGTCAGAAGATGGTATTAATTGTGTATTGGCATATAGAATTTTCTTAAAATCTCCACTTAAAATAATGGCTCCATCCATTTTGGCTAGTTCATATAGTCGAGAGGAAGTATAATCTACATCTAAACTAAATCCTCCGTCTACAATTTCTAATACTTCTTTGCTATCTCCTATGACAATTAATGCTCCTGTTTTTGCTTTTAGTATATTTTCTAGCCCATCTCGGATTGGAGTTCCTGGCGCAATCAACTTTAATACATCTGTAATAGAAAGGTCTTTATTTGTTGTCAATGCTTTCCACTCCTATTCTTCTTTCTTACCTTTTGGGTTTGTATATAATACTTTCAAGGCATCTTGTATATTCTTCACGCCTATTATATCTAATTTGTAGGAATCTTTCAATAGTTTTTTGTTATTTTCTGGAATCATACATTTTTTAAAACCTAATTTTTCTGCTTCTTTTAATCTTTTTTCTATCATGTTTACTGCTCTTACTTCTCCCGTTAATCCTACTTCTCCCATAACCACTACATCTGTTGGAATACTGATGTTTTTAAAACTAGAGGCCACTGCTAAAATTACTCCCAAATCTACTGCTGGCTCTATAATACGTATACCACTTACTACATTTAAATACACATCTTGAGAACCTAGAGCCATACCCGCTTTCTTTTCTAATACTGCCATTAACATGGTTAATCGATTGTAATCAATACCATTGGCACTTCTTCTAGGAAGTCCAAATACGGTAGATGTAGTTAATGCTTGTAATTCAATTAAAAGAGGTCTTGTTCCTTCCATGGTAGCTACAATAACAGAACCTGCTGGGTTATCATCTCTTTCCGATATAAGCACAGAAGAAGGATTGGTAATTTCCACCATACCTTCGTTTTGCATTTCAAACATACCCACTTCATTGGTAGAACCAAAACGATTTTTCACTCCTCTTAAAATACGATAAGAAAAATAACGTTCCCCTTCTAAATAAAGAACCGTATCTACCATATGCTCCAAAACTCTTGGCCCTGCAATATTTCCCTCTTTCGTTACATGTCCTATAATAATAGTAGTAATTTCTTGTTGTTTACAAATTTTCATAATACGAGCAGTAATCTCTCTTACTTGACTTACAGTACCTGCTGCTGATGAAATCTCATCACTATACATTGTTTGGATAGAATCAATAATCACAAGCTTAGGCTTGATTTGAGAAATTTCATCACTAATGACATCGATATCTGTTTCTCCTAAAAAAAGAATATCTTCATTTTGGATACCTAATCTATCTGCTCTAATTTTTATTTGCTGAGCAGACTCTTCTCCGGAAACATAAAGTACTTTTCCCTCTCCTTTTATTTGATTACAAATTTGCAGAATAAGAGTAGATTTACCAATACCAGGTTCTCCACCAAGCAAAACAAGAGAGCCTTTTACTAAACCTCCTCCTAATACTCTATCCAATTCTCCCACTCCAGTAGAAATACGTGGAGACTCTTTTGCCTCCACACTATTTAAACTAGTTGGCTTAGCAGCATTTGACTTTTTATCAGCCAAAAAGCTGCCATCTGCAGCTTTGGCTACCTTTTCCTCATAAAATGTATTCCACTCGTTACATGCTGGACATTTTCCAAGCCACTTTGCTGACTCATATCCGCAGCTGCTACATACAAAAACTGTTTTTGCCTTTGCCATTTTTCACTCCTTTTGTATATTTCTGATTTATGCTCATTTTTACTTATATTTAAAAATTTTGTGCAAAACACTTGAATTTTTTTCAAATTATCCATATAATATATTTGACAGATGAATTTATTTTATGTATAATTTATTTAATATAGTATATAATTATTATATAAGTCCTTTATGTGCGAAAGTCAGCTTCATGCTGTGAGTATTTTAATACCTAGCCGTAAAGGGCTTATCTTCTTTATATCAAATGGATTCTTTTTACTATAAAAATTCTTCCATCCTTTTTTATAATCATATAAATCTACAATTAATCCAAATTTTTCTTTTAAAAATTTGTAATATCTCATATCCTTTTGTAAAAAAGCTCTTTGTACTGCCCAATTACAATAATCTACAATCTGCAGACACATTTCTCCTGATGGAGTTTGTGGTAGAATTTTCTGGGTAGAGTCTATAACTGTATTTAATCTATTTTCCGTATAATTTAAAGCTCTCTGTATTGCTTTTTCCAATGGCTCCTGTCTTTTTTTACTTCCTCTAGTTGCTATATAAATATAATTATTATTAGATAAGTGTAATATATTTTTGAATAAATTCGTAATTAAAGAATCATATAATTCTTGTGTATTTCCATTAAATTTCTCAAATACATGTTGTGTTTTTCTCGCCACAACAATATTACAAGAGAACGGTAAATCTTTTAATAGCGTAAAAACTTTATATCTAACTTCTGGACAATCATCTTTAGCATGAAAAGCGATTTTTGTTTTACTTATAGAAGGTATTTCACTTAAATACTCGTCTTTCGATATTTCATATTTTAACATATTAAGTTTCTTTCTTAAAAATTCTGGCTCTGTTGTCCTTATAAAACCCATGAGTAATATCTGTGATGATCCATTTTCATTTCCTACAATCCATTCACCTTTCCTATTGTAAAAAGTTGTATCACCTGATTCATCCACAAAAAAATAATTATTATTATATATGTTTCCTTGCATATATCTCTTCCTTTCAAACTCATTAGTTAATGTTTAATGAATTTGATTATACCATAGGATAAAATACATTGCATTATTTTTCATAAATTTTGTTAACAAATTTCCATTATTTTGTTGAAAGTAATCTTATTCTATACCTGACTTGAATGGGACACCCCGAAATTTTTGTCGGATTTTGGTCCATCTATAAGATGATTCATTAGCCCTATGCTATATAGTGCGGTAATATACATAGCGTGTGACCACCCAAGTCCAATTACCCACTTGGATTGCATAGTAGGGTTGTCTACTTGTTCTGCTAATAAACCATGTTTGGTTGCTGTATCTGTTACGAACTCTATACATTTTCCAGCTTTTTCTTTTTCTCCTACTTGTAACCAGTATAGCGCCATCCACAAAGTGGCTATTGGCCATGGATTATTTCCTCCTATATAGCTATCATTTTCAAAGCGTACATAACCTCCTGTATAAGTTCTTAATGTTAAATCTATTTTTTCGATGGTATTTTTTACTTCTTTCTCGTTTGGATCTAACATTCTAAATGGAGTAACTGCTCCTAATATGCTAATATCTAATATTTGATCTTTATTATTTCTTCTTAATACTTTTGTTTCTTCATCACACAAATGTGTTAAGCAATATTTTCTAACTCTTTCGCCATATTGTTTTACACTCTCTATTTTTTCCTGTTCTTCTTTTTGTTTTTCTGGACTTGTATTTTTCTTTTCTCTTAAGTTTTTATAAATATGTTCCATTGCTTCAAACGCACCAAAAATAGCTGCTAAAGAATACAAATGAATTCCTTCATGCATTTCCCACAAGTCATAACTTTCGTTTTTCACAAATCTTTCTTGTTGCATTTCATTTTTTCTTTCTTGCACACATTCCCCTGTAATGTAATCTATGTATTTTTTTAAATAATTGATTGCTTTTTCGCACATATCTAAGGTTTCTTTCAAAAATGCTTTATTTTTTGTATTGTAATAATGCACATACACACCAAATACAACACTAGCTGTTTCGTCTATTTGATATCCCCAACATGGCGCCAATCTTCCATCTGTAAAGAATCTTTGTTCCCACATTCCGTTCTTGCTTTGTGTATTTTTACTAAATACCGTATAAAACTTTTCTATATCTTCATACATTTTTAGAATATCGGATGCTTTTGCTGTAAATACAGCATCTCTTGGCCAACAATAAGAGTATCTACCAGATTTATCTTTTTCTTCATCTACTTCTAATGCTGCTGAAATACCTCCCGTTGTATGATTTTGTAATAGAGGAAATAATAAAATCGTTCTGGTATAAATATTTTTTACTTTCTCGAATTCTCCTTGTTTATGAGAATTTAATACTTCTTTCCATTTTTCTTGTTTTCCTTCTTCTAATATCTTTAGCCCATCATGCTGTTTGACATATTTTCTCCAATATTTTTTTGCTCTTTCTAAAGCTTTATTGGTATCCATTTTTCTAATTGTCTCTATTTTTTCTTTAATCTGGTCAAAAGCATAAATTTCTCTATTATTATTGATATAGACAAATATTTCGAATTCTTTTGTTTTTCCTGGCTCTATTTTGCCCACCGAGAAGCTAACACCTGAATCTCTTGCCATTCCTATATAATCTTTATCACACAATACTCCATTTTTGATTTCTTCTCCACTATTATTTAGTCTATATCCTTTTATTGGCAATTTAGAAAAGATAGAAAATGTATAGTTGTGGCTATATTGCATTAAAATATTATCTTCTACTTTTGATCCCACCATATTATTAAAACTAGATAATAATTGTGAATAAATAAGAAAATCCACATCCAATGCAATACTATTATGATTTGTCATGGCATATTTTCTGATATAGACATTTTGGTCCACTGTTACAAAATCTGTTTGCAAGATTTCTAAATTAAAGTAAGTATTCTCTATTTGTGTATTTAACACATTGGTGTTTTCTGAATAATATTGACTATATTGATTGTTGATATCATCGTGTAGATAAATAAGTGCTGAATCATTTACTTTTACTCCTGCTTGCAAAGTTTCCACAAATTGTCTACAATCTCTATTGGGATAAAATAATCTTAGTAGTTCTCCTTTTTCACTAAAACTAATCACCATATTTTCATTTCCTACAAAAGCTTGGTTCAAATATTTTTTTCTCATAAATACCTCTCTTTTGGGCTTCTAGCCTTCTTTTATTTTTTCTAACTTTCATCTAGTTCTAATTATTTTGATTGTCTGCCGATTCTACTACCTTTAAAATTTGCCTCTCTAATTCTTGCATACGTACATTTATTTTTTCAATCTCTTCATCTCTTTTTGCTTCATCTTCTATTTCTTCTTGTACAATGCCTGCCATCTCTTCTATTTCTTCTTTTAAGTTTTGCAAACGATTTAATACTTCTAAACGCAAATATCTCTTGCCATATTCTTTTGCTTCTTTCATTCTTCCTAATCTGCTTACTTCTTCAGCTAGTTCATATTCCTCGCCATACTCTGGTATAATTACTGGAATTTGCGTTGTTCCCTGTATTTTTTGTTTCAAAACTACTTGACCTTCTGGCTCTCCATGTACTAAAAAGATAGTTTTTGGCTTTCTTATAAAAGAGTAAATGAAATTCAACAACCATTCTTGGTCTGCATGTCCTGAATATCCTTCTATATATTCTATTCTAGCATTTACTGCCACTTCTTCTCCAAAAATCTTGACGGTTTTGGCACCTTCTACTATTTTTCTACCTAAAGTTCCTGGTGCCTGATAGCCTACAAATAGAACTGTGCTATTTGGATTCCACAAGTTATGTTTTAAATGATGCTTAATTCTTCCCACTTCGCACATACCACTAGCAGATATAATAATGCAAGGCTCCTTTTTTTCATTCAACGCCTTTGACTCATCTGCAGTTTGTGTAAATTCTAATCCTGGAAAATCTAATGGATTATCTCCACTTTTAATAACTTCCTGTGTCTCTTCATCAAATAAATTCATATTTTTCTTAAAAACTTCTGTTGCAGAAATAGCAAGTGGACTATCTACATACACTTTGCTCCTCATTAAAGTTTGATATTTTTCTTTAAAGTTTTCTTCTTTTTGTTCTTCTTTTAATTGATTTAGCTCATATAATATTTCCTGTGTTCTTCCTACTGCAAAAGAAGGGATAACTACTGTTCCTCCTTTATCCAATGTTTCTGATACTACATTTAAAAACATTTGTGCTTTTTCATCATTTCTATTATGTAGTCTTCCACCATAAGTAGATTCCATAATTAAATAGTCTGCATCTTCTATCATCGTTGGTGAGGATAATAGTGGAATATCATTATTTCCTAAATCTCCTGTAAATACTGCCTTCGTTGTTTTTCCCTCTTCTTTTGCCCAAACTTCTATAATGGCAGAACCTAACATATGACCAGCATCATTAAATCTTACATGAATATTTTCATCAATATCAATAATTTGGTCATATCGAATTGGTTTAAATATTTCCATACACCTAATGGCATCTTGTGCTGTATACAAAGGTGGTAATTCTTTAAGCCCTTTTCTCTTTCTTTTTCTATTTTTCCACTCTATTTCCATTTCTTGTATATGACCGCTATCTGGAAGCATAATACTACATAAATCGCAAGTTGCTTTTGTAGCATAAATTGGATTTCTATATCCTTCATTGTATAGTTTTGGGATTCTTCCTGAATGGTCTATGTGGGCATGTGTTAATAGCATAAAGTCTATTTCTGGAACGGAAAAAGCGAATGGCGCCTCATTTTCCCATTCTTGTTCTGCCGCTCCTTGATACATACCACAATCCACCAAAATTTTTTTCCCTGCTGCCTCTACTAAAAAGTTAGAGCCTGTTACTGTTTTGGTAGCTCCTAAAAAAGTAATTTTCATATTCTTATTCCTTTATTTTTTATTTACACTCCATTTTTTTCATAATATATTTTGACTTAAAAGAAGGATTGCATCAGCAAACTTAAAGTCACTTTTTTTAAGAAAATAATTTTATCTTTTTATTTAATTTCACACTTAGTTCTGTATTTTGTTTTAATTTTTCTTCTACTTTCCTCTCCAATATGTTTTCGTCATAAGATTCTATCGATAAAATTCCTTCTTTATATTTTATTTTTAAATAAATATTTTCCATTGTAATAATTTTGCTAGCAAAAAGCTGTTGTAATATTAAATAGTTGGTTTCTTCTTCTTCACTTAGCTGTTCTAATACCTTTTTTTCGCAAGCTTTTTGAATACAAGCCTTTTGCAATTGTTTTCTTTGCTCTATTGCCAAATTGGTAGTCCCCATAAAGCCCTGTGGTGTTGGAATATAATAGCCATAACGTAATAAATAAATAAAATCTGTTATTTGTTTTTTGGTTTCTAATTTTTCTAATTTTTTCTGCAAAGCCTCCATAAAAAGCTCTTGCCATTTTTCTAAAAGATGTTCTATATGAGGATTTTCTTCTTCTATGCCAATTTCTTCCCAAAAGTTTTTTTCCTGTTCTAATTTTTTCTGATTTTCTACAAATTGCTTTGGTTCTATGGAATTATTTATTTGTTTAATTTCTTCCATACATTGTTTTCTTTCTTTTTCCAACCTATCTACTAAATGGCTAATACTAAAGATTTTTTCTTTATTGGGTAGTTTGCTATTTCTACTAGTGTACTCTTCTCTTAGCAGAGTATCATCATTGATAATGGTATCCATTTGTCTAATTTTTTTAGCAATTTCTTTTTTCTCTTTTGTCTTATTTTCAATATAAACTTCTTTATTTTGCATAGTATTTAAAATTTCTACTACTTTATGGTATTTTTCACTTAGCCTATTTTTTTCTTCTTGGTGGTCTTTTATAAAAATTCCAATCCACAATTGATATAGCACTGTTAGCATTTGTTGCATTAGTTCTTCCCCATATTTTTCTTGCAAACGTTCTTTCATTTCCTGTAAATAATCAATTGGCTCCTGTTCCATATAGATATTATCAAAATTTTTATTACTTAAAATGTTATTCACAGGCTTTTCTATATTCTCTTCCTCTTCTTCTGGCATAGTCTCTTCTTTATTTACCCATGCTCTCATAAAGGCTTCTCCTAATAAAATTAGCAAATCTTGATAAATAACATGATAGTATAAATTTCCCATTTCTTTGGTTACAATATCCCATGACCAACCATTAAAATCACGAATAACTTCTACTTCATTCATAATAGAACCTTGTTTTAAAAATTCTGCTACAGAAGGAGCAATCGTTTCATATTTTTCTAAAAAAGTATTTTCTTTTTGTGCCATAGAAAAAATTGCTTCTAACATTATTTTTTCATTTTGATAACTGATGATTTTCCCGTTTTCTTTATCTACCAAAAAATTTTTACCTTGTAATATTTCGCATTCTTGTGTATAAGGTTTTACGAACTCAATTTTCTGACATTGTTCTTCTATAATTTGAATAATGTTTTTCACATACTCTTTTTTCGTTTCTACATTCTTTTTTACGGTTTCATAGTCAGTATAGGCATTTTCTATTTTATAAAGCATGTTTAAAAGAAGGTTTTTTACATCCTCCGAAAAAGCCTTCTTCTCTACTACTGCCTCTAATTCATTATTATAATTTCCTATCCTACTTATTTTGGAAAAAATATCTTCTTTCGCCATTCTTTTTTCCTTTCTTTCGTAAGTTTTTGCATATTTGTTCTTTTTTATGCATTTTCTTTGGTTTTTATTCTTCTACTTCTTCTGGTGACGTAGCCATTTTTAATTCGGCTAATCTTTCTTTTGTTAATAGTACTTCTCTTGGCTTGCTACCTTGGTAACCAGAGATTACGCCTCTTTCTTCCATCTGATCTATAATTCTTCCTGCTCTTGCATAGCCTACTTTAAATCTTCTTTGAATAAAGGAGGTAGAAGCTTGTCCTGTTTCTACTACTACATCAATGGCCTCCATTAATAATGGGTCTGTGTCATCTTCTTCCATACTTTCTGCTTCTAATTCTTTGTCTGATTTATTAGCATTTTCTATACTTTGTATAATATCTTCACTGTAACTTACTTCTCCGTTTGCTTTTAAGAAATCTACTATTTTTTCTACTTCTGCATCGGATACGAAAGCGCCTTGAATTCTAGTTGGCTTTGGTGCTCCAGATGGATAAAATAGCATATCTCCTTTTCCTAATAATTTTTCTGCTCCCACCATATCTAAAATGGTTCTAGAATCTACTTGTGAAGATACAGCAAAAGATATTCTAGAAGGAATATTGGCTTTAATAATACCTGTAATAACATCTACTGAAGGTCTTTGTGTAGCTATTACTAAGTGCATTCCTGCTGCTCTTGCTTTTTGTGCTAAACGGCAAATAGAATCTTCTACATCCTTTGCTGCTACCATCATTAAATCTGCAAGCTCATCTATAATAATGACAATCTGTGGTAATTTTCCCATTCCACCTTCTTTTGCTACTGCTTCGTTGTATCCTTTTAAATCTCTTACACCTTTTGCTGCGAAAGTAGCATATCTGTTTTCCATTTCTTGCACTGCCCAAGCAAGTGCTCCTGCTGCCTTTCTAGGGTCTGTTACTACTGGAATTAATAAGTGTGGTATTCCATTGTAAACCGATAGTTCTACCACTTTAGGATCTACCATTAATAGTTTTACTTCACTTGGTTTCGCTTTATAAATAATACTAGAGATTAATGTATTAATACATACACTTTTTCCAGAACCGGTAGCTCCTGCAATAAGCACGTGTGGCATTTTTGCAATATCTGTTACTACTTCTTTTCCTGCTACATCTTTTCCTAAGGCAAATGCTAATTTTGATTTATGATTTTTAAAAGTATCTGTATCAATAATTTCTCTTAGATGCACCACTTCGGTTTCTTTATTTGGTACTTCAATTCCTACTGCTTGTTTTCCTGGAATAGGTGCTTCAATTCTAATGGTTTCTGCTGCTAGATTTAGTGCAATATCATCAGCAAGGTTAGCAATTTTGCTAACGCGTACGCCTTCTGCTGGTTTCAACTCGTATCTAGTAATAGCTGGTCCTACGGATACATTTTCTACTTTTGCAGAAACGCCAAAACTGTATAATGTTTTTTGTAATCTTGTTGCCGTATCTGTTACAGCTTTTTTTCCACCTTTTAATGTTCTTTTTTCTGGTTCACTCAATATTTCAATTGGTGGAAATTCATAATTTTCATCTTCTACTGTCATGGTATGTTCTAGTGTTAATACTTCTTTTACCTTTTCTTCTTTTGTTTCTTGCTCTTGTTTAAAAAGGTTTGCCTCTATCGTATTAGGAGAGGACTTTTCTGGTTCTTTTTCCATTGCTAATGGTACAATATCTTCTTTATCGTGATGGTATTTTTTTAGTTTAGAAGGCTTTTTCTCTTCTTCCTCTAAGCCACTTAAATTGATGGTTAACTGTTCTTCATCAATTTCCATTGCTTTTCTCTTTGCTTCTTCTTTTTCACGAAGTCTTCTTTCTCTCGCTGTTTCTTTATGTTCTACTTCCCCTTGTGTTTCTATCTCTTCTACTTGTTTTCTATTGTTTTTACTACGTTCTTTTCTCTCTTGCAATTTTTCCTCTGCTCTTTCTTCTCTTCTTGCTACCACTTTATCTACCATGTTGGAAATAATTTCAGATGGTTTTATTGCAAACATAAAGATAAGTAGAATACACGCTACACCTATTGCTAATACAACAGTTCCCGATGTACCTAATAAATTGATAAGCGGAGAAGCAATAATCGTTCCAATAACACCTCCACCTATATCTCTTTCTCCTAAATAATAGGCCTGTTCTGCCATTGCTTGGTAATCCTCTGATTGTGTAATATTTCCTGTAGAAATTTGAAAAACGCTCATAACTACTGCTACACATAATAAAAAGATAGCATATTGTATTAATTTTGTATATAATTTATCTTTTCCATCATAAGCTAGGTAAATAGCAATAGCAAAAGTTCCTATAGGAATAATATATTTGATAATTCCCATAATGCCTCCTAGCATTGGGCTTAATGTCTCCCCTAAAAAGCCTGATTTTGTATAAATAAGTACCATTAATAGAATGCTTAAAATAAGCATTCCTACTACTGCTACATCTATATTTATTTTAGATTGTTTCTTTCTTCCTCTTTTTCCTTTCGCCATGGTCTTTTCTCTCCTGTCTATCTCCTTATTTTACATCTTCATTCTATCATTCTCCTTTTTCTTTTGCAACTATTTCAAACAAATTTTTTGAACTTTAAAAAAAGCATATAAAATATGTTAAACGGTTTATCAATAAAACAAATTTAACATTCATATGCTTTTTTATAATAACATCAAAAAAGTATATTTAAAAAATTATCAAATTCTTCATTTGACAAATTTAGATTTTCATAGTAAAATATAAACAGGAAACGGAGAAACCACAAAAGTGGTTTGCCGTATTGATATGAAAAAGCACATCGGCAACGGTCAAATTACAGATGTGTTTTTTTATTGGTTATTTTTGTTTGCTAATAATTACTACTAGTGCAATAATTAAGGCAAACGCAATGATAGTTACTGATAAACAATACTATAACGTATTTATTTATAAAAAGCAAGTAAATATAATTAAATATTCCATTTTTTATAAAAATGAACTTTAAGGAACGTCCCTAAAGTTCAGTGATTTCTATTTTAATTCTTTTCTATTATTTTGAATGGTATCTAAAGCTCCTTGTAGAGCAGCTTCTACATTTTGAAGAATACTATCTGCATATTCTTTTGTTCCTTTTGAAATTTCTCTTGACATTTCATTAGCTGTTTCTATAATTTCTGCTTTTTGCTCATATGCTTTTCTTGTAATTTCATGCTCATCTATCATAGAAATAATTCTATTTTCTGCTTCTTTCACGATATCATCTGCTTCTTTTTGTGCTTCTACTAATATACGTTGTCTTTCTTCTTTTACCCATTTTGCTTGTTTTAGTTCATCTGGCAATTTAATTCTCATTTCTTTAATTAAATCTAATAATTCTTCTTTATCTACCATTGCCTTACCACTAAAAGGCAAATTTTTACTATTTTCTAGCATTTCCTCCATTGTTTCTAATAATGTAAATATTTCCATTTATGTTTAGCCCCTTTCTACTAAGAATAGCAGTTTTACTCTTCCATATTTCCTTATATCTTTTACTTCTATATTTATCTTTTCTAGTTCTTGTATTTCTCTTTTTTCATCATCTGTCTCTATTACAATGATTCCATCTTTGGCTAACAACTTTTCTTCTGCTATTCTCTCTACTGCCTCTACTGCTATATTGAAACGATAAGGAGGATCTAAAAAAATAATATTAAATACTTCTCCTCTCATTTCTTGTAAACATTTTCTATAATCTTTTTGCAATATAAGTGCTTTTGATTCCAAATGCGTTTTTTGAATATTACTCCTCACTTTTTGTATTGCCTCATGAGATTTTTCACAAAACACACAATGCTTTGCTCCCCTACTTAGAGCTTCTATTCCCAAAGCACCGCTACCAGCAAATAAATCTAACACCTTTGCGTCTTGTATATATGGTTGTATAATATTAAACAAAGCTTCTTTTACTCTATCTAATGTTGGTCTTGTGGATAAACTATCTATAGACTCTAATTTTGTTCCCTTTGCCATTCCACTAATTACTCTCACTTGCAATAGCCCCTTATATTGATATATTATTATTTTATCTATTTTTGTCGATATGTCAAGCATGTTTACGCAAATGTAATATAGTTTTAACAATTCTGTAACACTTTCATACACTTGTAATAAACATAGATATTATACACTATTAGCTATCATTTTGCAATATGTTAACTTACTTTTCAGAAAAAAAGAAATGTCAGAAGTCTTCTCTGGCATTTCTTTTGTTTTAATTTTCTTCTTTATTAATATCTTTTATTAATTCTAGCTGTGAAATCAATAAAGATTCCATTTTTGCTTTATATACTTCAAATTGCTGCTTAATATCTTCTAATTCTTTCTTTTTCATTAAAATTTCTTGTCCTAAATCATCTACAGATTTTCTAGCATTTCCTTCTGCTTCTTTTATAATCTGTTCTGCTTGTTGTCTTGCCACTTCTTTTACTTCTTCTGCTGTAGATTGTGCCATCATTAAAGTATTTTGAAGGGTGTCTTCGATGGTTTTATAATGTAATAAGCTTTTTTCTAGTTCGTCTACTCTTGTTTTTAATTCTGAACTTTGTTTATAGGCTTTTTCATAATCTACTGTTAAATCATCTAAAAATTCATCTACTTCTTCTACACTATACCCATTCATCATTTGTTTTGAAAATTTTTTGTTTTCAATATCTAAAGGTGTTAACATATCCATTCCTCCAAATTAAAAGCTTCTACTAGTTTGTATTTAGTTATTTCCATTATTATTTCTTAGCCATGATACACTAAGTCTGTTTTTGATTTCTTCTCTTGCCATTTCATTTGTAATTTCATAGTTATATGGCGCAATTAAGAAAATAGAATTAGACACTTTTTGAATATGTCCATCTAATGCATGCACAGCTCCACTTACTACATCTACAATACGTCTTGCTATATCTTTATTAACGTATTCTAAATTTACAATAACGGATTTTTTCTCTTTTAATAAATCACAAATTCCCTCTGATTGTTCAAAACTTGTAGGTTGTGATATTACCATTTTAATAGACTGTGTTTGTGGCATACTTACCACTTTACTATTTCCACGTCTATTCCAAAAATTTTTATTTTCTTCTCCCTCTTCTTCTGTATTTTCTTGTTCTTCTTCATATGCTTCTTCTTCATCGTATGCTTCCTCTGCTGTATCCATTCCTAATAAATCTAACACTTTATTCACGATTGCTCCTGACATGTTAAAACCTCCTATATTGTCCTTAGTATTTTTACATAAGTATCTAACTTTTTTGCTTTATTGTCAATACTTTTTTGTATTGTCATCATAATTTAATATTTTTGTAATATTTTTGTAATATTTTAAAGTACTATTTCATCATATAAAGCAATTTTACTTCTGTTTTCTATTTCTTTCTCGCTAACTCCCTTTTCTGTTAATTCCTGACTATTCGTGTAATTAGCAATAATCGCATATTGACTATTTTCTTTCAAAACTTTTACATATATTTTTTTATCATCATATCCTGCTCTTCTACGTACCACATATGCCAAATCTTCATTTTCCCATTTGATGGCTTCATTTGGTACTTTTAGTCCATCTGCACTCCACCAAATAATATCTAAAGATATTTTTCGATAGCTCACTAACTCTTCTACATAAGTTTCTATTTTAAATACAAATACACTTTCCTCTTCATTTTCCTTAGCTATATATTCAATGCTAGCTTCTACTTCATTTGCATTAGATAAACGCAAAGAAACTGTATCTCCTATTTCTGCTTGTTTAGAAACATCGCTACTTAGTATACAAGCTATATAACAAGAAAAATTGTCAATTATTTTTCCGCTTTCTTCACTAGTAGAAACAATGCCCCCTGTTTTTAGAGAAAGCCCCTCTAAAAATTCTTTACTTAAAGACCCAAAATTATCCGGTGTTAATGTTTCTTCCAGTCCATCTACTCTATAAGATACAATTCCTGAACTTGGTGCATTTACGTATTCTGAACCACTATTTAATTGATTTTCATAAGTACTTCTTTCTTCAATTAAACTTTTTAAATAGGAACCTGATGGGCTTAATTCCCCTGCTATTTTTGCTTTTTTTGTGATAGCACTATTAATATCTCTTTTATATTCTTTAATTTTTTGCAAATCACTTAACTCGTACACATCATCTAATTTTTCAGCAATATTGGTTTCTAAAATTTTCACATCTGCTGGAAAAAGATTATTTTCACTGTCCCATGCTTCTGCAATTTTGGTATCCAATTCTTCAATCTTTTGTACTAACTGTTCTTCTCCATTTGTATAATAACGAAATACAGCTTCTCCTTTTGCTACTTTTTCTCCTTCTGTTTTTATTTGTTCCATTCCGTTTTTATAATTTTCTCCTCGAATAACAGTTTCTTCTCGAATAATGTATCCTTGTGTACTTTCTTCTTCTGATAAGCTTCCATTTTCTATTAAAAATGTATCTGTTGGATTTTGAAATAATTGATAAGTAATATAAGCAATATAGATAAAAATAGCAATGGCTATTACTATAATAGCTCCCTTTTTCCATTTATCCTTTATTTCTTTCTTCACTCCTTATAACCTCCCATATGGTGCGAATATTATCCTCCATCTTATTTTCTCCCGCAAGCCAAATAACTTGTTTATTTTTTCTAAACCACGTTAATTGCCTTTTGGCATATCTACGTGTTTCCATTTTTATTTTTTCTATCATTTCTTCTTTTGTTAATTTTTTTTCTAAATATTCCACTACTTCCTTATATCCCAAAGCCTGCATTGCTGTAGGGAAATAGCTATATTTTTTCCAAATACTTTCTACTTCTTCTATTAGTCCCTGCTCTATCATTTGATCCACTCTTTGGTTAATTCTTTCATATAAAGTTTGTCTTTCCCATGTTAAAGCAAATACTTTATAATTATATTCTGGCGGATTTTTCCTAGATTCTTTTTCTAATTCTGTTTTTGTTTTTCCTGTAGTGTGATAGATTTCCAATATACGTATAATCCTTTTTTTATCTGTTCTACTAATTTTATGAGCCGCTTCTGCATCAATTTTTTCTGCTCTTTTATATAGTTCTTCAAGCCCTATTGTTTCTGCCTCTTCTTCTAGCTTTTTTCTATAAGTTAAATCTGTTTTTTGCTCTTTGTAGTCTATTTCATATACTAAAGCATCTATATATAAACCAGTTCCACCTACTACAATGGGAACTTTTCCTTTTTCTAGAATTTCTTTAATTGCCCTTTTTGCTTCTTTTTTATAGTCTGCCACACTAAATCTTTCATCTGGATTTACAAAGTCCATCACATAATGCTTTATTCCTTGCATTTCTTTACTGGTAACCTTTGCTGTTCCAATATTCATTTCCTTATAAATTTGCATAGAATCCGCACAAACAATCTCTCCATTTATTTGTTTGGCAAGTTCTATGGAAAGACTTGTTTTTCCAGAAGCTGTAGGACCTTCTATCACTATTACAATTGGTTTTTCCATGCTGTTTCCTTTCTTTTTTACTCTTCTCTATTCACATAAGGTACTGCTGCTTCATTTGTCATAGTATTCGTCATTTCGTTAGCTTGTTCCTCATTCATAGCACTATTTTCTAGCTCATTTGTTATTGTTTCATTTGCTTGTACATTTGTATCTATTTGATTTGCATTTTGCACATTTTCGGAAATATCTATAATATTTTCAAAAACAGATTGAAAATAAAAATATTCTACTACTAAAACAATTATCATAAAAATGCCTACTGCAATAGCCCTTTTTACAAAATTTTCTGGTTTTAGTTTTTTATCTTTATATTTCTGATAACTTGCTGCTAAAAACGGTATACTTAAAATAATATTCACTGGTACAAATAAATACGTAAGATACGTTTTAGATTGCTCAATAATCGTTTCTTCCATTCCCCAGCCACTTAGTATGCAAACCAATGAAACAATCATATAATTTACTGCAAAACTAATCGCGATAAATATAATTTTGTTCATTTTAGACATTTTTTTCACAAACTGATAAATAATGAAAAGTGCAATAGCATTCACTGCTACCATCGCTAACATCATCCATATATCCATTTTTCTTCTTTCCCTTCTTAATTACTTTCTTCTTTCAAATTTTCTCTCTATATCATTTTTAGTCATTCTAATAGCTGTTGGTCTTCCATGTGGACAAGTAAATGGGTTTGGAAGTACTAAAAGTGAATCTAGCAAACTTTCTACTTCTTCTTTGGTTAATGCCATATGTGCTTTCACAGCTGCTTTACAAGCAATAGTTGCCAAAAACTTTTCTTCTATTTCCTGCTTTGCTGTTCTTGCTACTGTATTAATTTCATCTAAAGTTTCTAGAAATAATTGTCTTGTATCTAAATCAATACAAATATTAGGCACTCCTGTCAATTTAATGGTATTTTCCCCAAACTCTTCTAATACAAAACCTGCTTTTTCAAACAATTCTATATTATCTTTAGCAATTCCCATTTCTTTATGTGTTAGGGTGATAATATCTGGCAATAACATTAATTGGGAATCTTTATGTGTATCGTTATAATAATTTGCTTTTACTTTTTCATACATAATTCTTTCGTGAGCGGCATGTTGGTCTATCATATATAATTCATTTCCCATCTCAATTAAGATATAGGTAGAAAAAGCAATTCCTATAAATTTATATACAGGTCTTTTATTTTCTTCTTTTCCTTCAAATAACGAAACATTTTCTACTTGTTTTGGCGTAGCATCTTTTAATAAATACGCTCCTGTTTCTTCCTGAAGTGTATTTTCCTGTTGATTTTCTTTTTTAGGATTACTTCCAAAAATGCTACTATACATTTTTTCAAAGTCAACATCTTCTGTTTTGTGAATGGCTGCTTCTTCTGGAATTGTAGCTGTTTGTTCTGTCTTAGGTATATTTTCTATTTGTTTGCTTGCTTCTTGTATTGCTTCTACATCTACTTTTTGCGTTTGTTCTTTTTCTAAAACTTCTTTTACATTCACTACTTGTGTATCCTGATTTTGCATTTTTTGCTCTAATTCTTGCTTTACTGCATTGGTATCTACTACTAAGGTATCTGCTATATTAGGCTTTGGCATAAAGTTATCTATATTTGGTTTTTGTATAAGTTCTACATTGTTTGTTTTTTCTGGCATTTGTCCGTCTAATACAAAGTCTGTCTTTTCCTTTTGCTGTCTATCTTGATACACTTTCTCTAACACATTGTTAGTTTCTACTTCCATTGGGTTATCTCTTTTTACACGAAATCTTTGAAATAATCCTAACTTTTCTTCTTTTTGTTCTGGTATTTCTTGTGCAGAATTTGTTGGTGTATATGTATTTATTTCTACTGCTTTTTCTTTGCTTTCCTCAGAATAGTCTCTTTCGGAATTAGACACTAAATCTGCTTTTAATAAAGTTTCTTTTATAGCATGGTATACTGCTTTAAATACTTTGCTTTCTTCTTCAAAACGTACTTCTAATTTTGTAGGATGTACATTAACATCTACTTTTTGTGGATTCATTTCCAAGTTTAATACTAAAAATCCGAATTTTCCAATAGTAATCATTCCCTTAAAAGCCTGCTCTGCCGCTGAAGTGAGTGTTTTATCCTTGATATATCTTTGGTTGACAAAGAATAATTGATTAGAGCGATTAGAACGAGCTATTGCCGGCTTTCCTACTACACCTTTTACATGAATATCTTCATAAGTATAATCTACCTCCAATAAATTCTCTGCTACTTCTTTTCCATAAATATTGTAGATAACAATTTTCACATCTCCATTGCCAGAGGTTTGAATAACGGTTTTCCCTCCACTAATTAGTTTGATTGCTATATTAGGATTTACTAATGCAATTCTCGTCATAACATCTTCTATATAACCTGCTTCTGTAAAGTCCTTCTTTAAGAACTTATATCTTACTGGCGTATTATAAAATAAATTTTCTACTGTTATGGTGGTTCCATTTGGGCATCCCGCTTCTCTCTTTTCTATTACATTTCCACCTTCTACTATAACAGAATATCCCATGTCATTTACTTTTGTTTTGGATTGCATTGTTACTTTCGCAATAGATGCTATACTCGCTAATGCCTCTCCTCTGAACCCCATAGATTTTACAGTATCTAGGTCTTGTGCACTTCTAATTTTAGAAGTAGCATGTCTTTCAAATGCAATTTCCATATCGTCCGGCAAAATTCCTTTTCCATTATCTGTTACACGTATATAGGATATTCCTCCGTTTTTTATTTCCACATTAATGACAGTAGCTCCTGCATCAATGGAATTTTCTACTAATTCTTTCACTACTGATGCTGGTCTTTCGATTACTTCTCCTGCCGCTATTTGATTAATAGTTAGATCATCTAGTAGTACAATATTTCCCATCTATTCTTCCTCCTATGTTATTTTTCTTTCTATCATTGGCATTATATCATTATTTTTCTATTTTTGTATAGGTTTTTTTAGATTTTTTTGGTTTTATTGTTCGAACAATAAAAATGCACTCTATTTTGTGGTAGAGTACATTTTGAAATTGCTCTTTATTCTCTTTCTGGACTTTGTGTTTTTTCTTCCCTTTCTCTTAGTCTTCTTGTTATAGCATGCATTATATTGGCTCTAAGCATAATAAGTTTATTTCTTAAATTCTGCGGTGCTCTTTCTATCTTTTTATAATAGAACTCTAATCTATTCTCCCACATTGTTGTAGTAGATTCTGTCTCCTGCTTTTCTTGTTCTTTCGTATTTTCTATACTTTGTATTTTTTCTATTTCGCCCATTTTCTCTTTTTCTTGCTCTATCTCGTTTTGGATTTCTTTTTCTTCTTGTTCATAAAGAATACATTTCTCTCCTTGCAGTCTTTTTATAGGTAAGTTTCCTTGTGCTTTTGCCATTTCTTGCAATTTTTTATAATCTACTTCTTCTTTAGGCAAAAAGGTAATAACTCCTTCGTATTCAAAATCTGTTACTGCTATTTCCGAATAAGATGTTTCTTTTCCTTGCTCTTCTTCGATTTGTTGTGGTAATTGTACCAAAATAGAAGTTAATGCATAATATTTATCTTTTACCCCATTTCTTATATATGCATCTTCACTCCCTGCTAAAAGAATTTTCTTTGGCTTTATTATATATCCATTAGGTCGTCCGTATACTCCCTTATGCTTTCCTGCTACTATTAAACTCGTTGAAATATAAGGGTCCTTATACTTTCCTTCTATAGGTCCATCTGTTACATGTACTAACATATGCTTTTCGTCTTTTAAGTAATTTTCCCATGCATTTTGAGCAAATATATTCCATTTATCTACAAAAGCTTCTCTTTCGTCTACATATTTTTCTAAATCTTGTTCCCCTTTTAATATAAGCAAATTTTTATCTATCTTCTGTATAGATTGCATTTCTTCTCTTAACTGTTCTAAACTTTCTCTTTCTTCTGTTGAAAATTTTCCCTCATAAATATCCATATGCTGAAAAAAATTTTTTATATCTATCATGGCTCCGTTTACTTTAAGCATTCTTTCCTGTTGATATTGTTTTTCAAATGCTTCTATAGAAGAGGATAGTATATTGTTCCATTTTTCCCAAAATTCTTCTTCCGAAATAATTCCCCCATCATATTGTTGTAACATTTCTTTTAAAAGTGGTTCTTGATTTTTTATTTTTAAATGATTCATTCTTTCTAAATTTTTATAAGTAATGGTATTATTATCCTTAATAAAAGACTCTTGCTCATCCCACATTTTATATTCTGTTGTTTCTACCCATCGCAATTTTTTAGCCATATCCTCTGATAATGTAAGAACAGACATTTTATCTTCTATATACTCACTATCATATAAACGTCCTATATGGTATAGGCTTATGTTTCCCTCTCCAATCTCTTCTTGAAAACTTTTTAATTGGCGTTCTTTTGCCATATTTTCTAGCTCTTGTTTTTGCTCTCCTTCTACTGGAATTTCTATATTGGATTCTATTATTCTGCATAAATCATCTGTTACAATTCCTTCTTGCTTTAAGCGAGAAACTGCCCTTTGAAAATTGTCATCTTTTCCATAATCTTCTTTTATCCATGACCAATCCTGACTTTCTATTTCTTCTATAATTTCCTTTTGTTTTTCAAGAGACACTTTTATCTCAAACATCTTGTTTTTTACCCCTTTTTCTAATTTTTTTATAAAATACCCTTTTTAATTTTTGTATGATTTCCTTTGAAATTACATTTTCATTTTACCAATACATTTTCCTAGTGTCAATGAGAGGTGTAACACTTTTTTCTCTTTTGAATAAGATATACCATACTAAAGAACAAGAAAAATCTGATAGGAGGTACTTTCAATGGGGAATTGCTCATGTAACAGTGAAATTCTTTGGTTCATTATCCTATTCTTGCTACTTTTCTGTGGTTGCGGCAACAGAGGATGCGGATGCGACTGTGGCTGTAGCACTGGTTGCTAACTAAGCCTCTTAGCAAGATAAGAAAAGTTCAAAGTATACTTTGAAAGGAGGGAAAAGTTATGCCAGAAAACAGAGGTTGCGGATGCGGATGCGGCGGTTTCGGTGGAGATTGCATCTGGATCATCATCGTTTTAATTTTAATATGCTGCTGTTGTGGAGGAAACAACAATTGTGGCGGATGCTGCTAGTTGTTTTGCTTAAAACATAAAATATAAAAAGCGCTGTGCCAATGTAAGTTTACATTGGCACAGCGTTTTTTCCAGCCACATAGCCTGTAGAATAAGCAATTTGCAAATTAAATCCTCCTGTATAGGCATCTACATCAATTATTTCTCCTGCAAAGTATAAATTCTTTACTAATTTAGATTCCATGCTTTTAGGGTCTATTTCTTTTATATCTATTCCTCCTGCTGTTACAATTGCTTCTTCTATCGGTCTAAAATCCTTTAAAGTAAGTTTTAAATATTTTATGTTTTTTACCAATTGTTTTCTTTCTTGTTTAGTAATCAAATTAATTTTTTTATCTTCTGCTATCCCTGACAAAGCAATAGTTGGTAGAATTAATTTTTGTGGCAGTAAGTCTTGTAGTCCGTTTTTTATTTCTTTGTTTTTGTATTTTTCAAAATCTCGTAGCAGACGGTTATCTAACTTTTCTTCTGATAAAGCTGGCTTTAAATCTATGGTTAATAGGATGTTTCCTTTTTCTAATGTTTCTTTTAAATTAGGATAGCGAAGTAAATGAGCAGAAGCACTCAAGATAATAGGACCTGACACTCCAAAATGAGTAAATAGCATTTCTCCAAAATCTTCATAAATAGTTTTATGATTTTGTTTATCCTCTACTTTTATTGCTACATTTTTTAAACTTAGGCCCTGGCACTCTTTGCAAAATTGAAGTGAAGTATACCCTGCAGGCTGCATACACTCATTTTCTATTTGTTCCTTATTATTTGCACAAATTGGTACTAAGGAAGGGGAAATCTTAGTAACATGGTGTCCTAGCTTTTCTACCATTTTGTAGCCATCTCCTGTAGAACCTGTTCCTGGATAGCTTTTTCCACCTGTTGCTAAAATAATTTTATCTGCTAATAAAGTTTGTTCTTTTTCTGCTGATGTTATTTTTACTCCTTTTGCGATTCCATCTTCTACTATAATTTCTTGAACTGTTGTATTAGTTCTTATTTCTACTTTTTCTTGTTTTAACTTTTTTAAAAAAGCATCTAATACCGTTTGAGATTTATCTGTTACAGGAAAGATACGGTTTCCTCTTTCTTCTTTTACTTTTACTCCTTGTTCTTCTAAAAAGTGTATAATATCTGTATTGGTATATTGTCTAAAAGCACTAAATAAAAACTTACCGTTTCCTGGTATATTTTTGATAAATTCTTCCATAGGAAGACTACTCGTAATATTACATCTTCCTTTTCCTGTAATTAATAATTTTGTTCCGCAAACGCTCTTTCTTTTCTAATAGAATGACTTCATTTTTTCCTTTTGCTGCTCGTATTGCTGCCATCATTCCAGCAGGTCCTCCTCCTATTACAATTACTCTCATTTTTTATCCTCCAACTATTAGCTAAATTCCTTTCATATTTTGAATAGCTTTTAATACACCTATTTTTCCATACTCGTAAGTAAGGCCTCCTTGTAAAAAAGCAATATAAGGAGGACGAATTGGTCCATCGCAGGATAATTCTATCGAAGAGCCTTGTGTAAATGCTCCCGCTGCCATAATTACTTTATCAGTATATCCTGGCATATCCCATGGCTCTGGAATAGACATAGAGTCTACAGGAGACCCCATTTGTATTCCTTGGCAAAAAGCAATTAGTTTTTCTGGCGATTGCATATATATAGTTTGCACAATATCGGCTCTTTCTTCGAAAGGTTCTGGCTCAACATGATAGCCTAAATCTCCTAACAATTTGCTAGCCAATATAGCGGTTTTTAAGCTAGCAGCCACTACGGATGGTGCCATAAATATTCCTTGTAAAAAGGATTTGTTGATTCCTAACGTAGGACCTACTTCCTTTCCTTCTCCTGGTACAGTTAATCTCTCTGCTGCCAGTTCCACTAAATCCTTTCTTCCTACAATATAGGCTCCATTAGGAGCAATTCCTGCTCCCAAATTTTTAATAAGTGAACCAACGGCAACATCGGCTCCTACTTCTATTGGCTCTTGTTTTGCTACAAATTCGCAATAACAATTATCAATCATAATGATTACATTTTTATCAACTTCTCTAATTTTTTGAATCACTTCTTCTAATGCTTGTATTCCTATACTTTTTCTTGTACTATATCCTTTAGAACGTTGTATTTCTATGACTTTTATCTTTTTCTCTTTTAGTTTTTCTTGTATTTTTTCTATTGCAAAACTTCCATCTTCGTTTAAATCTATTTGTTCAAAATTTACACCATAAGACTTTAAAGAGCTTGGATTATCCACTATACCAATTACTTCATCCAATGTATCATATGGTTTTCCTGTAATGCTAAGAAGAGTATCTCCAGGTCTTAAAAAAGCAAATAAAGCTACTGTTAGTGCATGTGTTCCAGAAATAAATTGTCCTCGTACTAAAGCATCTTCTGCCCTAAATATTTGTGCAAACACCTTCTCTATTGCTTCTCTTCCTACATCATTATAGCCATAACCAGAAGTAGAACCAAAATGGATTTCTGAAATATGATTTTGTTGCAAAGCATGTAGCACTTTTACACTATTATATTCGCATACTTCATCTACCTCTTCAAATCTTAAACTTAATTCTTCTTCTTTTTCTTTTGCCCACGCTTCTAATTCCGGTTTTATTCCCAACATTTCGTACATTTTTTACTCCTCTTTTCTTATTCTTCTACTAATTCGTCTGTATAATACTCTAATCCATATCCAAAGTTCAATCTACAATACTTTCCAATAAATTCCGGCTCTTCCCAATCAATGCTATAAACTGGCTCTACTAAAATGTTTCCATTTTTATCTATTACTCCCCATTTGCCATTCTGCTTTATTCCTGCAAATCCATAGCTATTACATTCTGTTACCATATCATAAACTGGCTGGATAACCGTATTTCCTTCTTTATCTCTAAATCCCCATTTGCCATTTTCTTGATAAGCAAATAAAGTATTTTCTGTAAAAATGCTTGTATTTTGTATTGGGTTTCCTTGTTTATCCAAATATTCTCTTTGAGTGTCTGTGGTTATTTTTATATAATTTTCTTCTACATATACAGTAGCATTCGTTAAAGATACTACTTTTTCCATGTTTTCGTTATATAAATCTGTTGTATTCGTAGAAGTATCTATTGCTTGTAATACATTAGTATTTTCTAATTTTTGTATTACTCCATAAGTGGATGGTATTTTTTGTTCTTTCTTGCTATTTATAACACCAACCTTTCCACCTTCTGTTACTATAAAATTGTCGCCAAAAGCATATTCTATATAAGTATACTTGCTATCTAAAATAGGAGATTTATTTTCATCTACTACTCCGTAAAGTTGATTATCTTGAATAGCAATACTATACGGAGTACCTTCTATAGCAATATAACTTGTCTCTTCTATTTCTTGCTTTTCTCCTTGAAAATTATATAATTCAATGTTTCCATCTTTTTGTGTTTGAATACCGTTATTTACAAATAAAATTGTATTAAATTCTGGTTCTAATATTGTTTTTCCTTCTCTTGTAATAACACCTTCTTTTCCGTCTTTTTGTACAATAAACATATCATGACTATTATTATATTCTGCTTCTTCATACTTTTCTTGTGTTATACTTTCTTTATTTTTCATAATAGTGGCTTGTCCATTTTCAAAAGCTAATAAATAAATATCTTCTCCTTTTATTTCTGTTATTCTGTCTATTTCATTATATTTAGCTTCTAAAAGTTGCTCTCCTTTATACGTAATATACCCATAACGATATCCTTGTTCTGTTTTATTTGCCACAATAAAACCTGCCTCTTGGTATTTGCTTGCTTCTTCATAATATCCATCTGCTGTAATAGTATCATATTCTACTGGTACCATTTCTTTTCCCTTTATATTAATAACTCCATATTTTCCTTCTTGTCCCACTAGTAAACAACCTTCTTTATAGGAAAGACTTTCTATAGAGTCATAAATAGGTTTTGTCAGTTCTTTTCCTGTAAAATCTATAATTCCATATTTTCCATCTTGTTTATAGCGCAAAACGCTCTTTTCAAAAGGTACTTCATCTACACTAGCATCTTTAAATGCTAAAGCAGTTACTTGTTCATATTTACTAAATAATACTTCTTTTTTATCATTTACTACCATAGTTTGATAATCTTCGTTGGATTGATAATTCGAATAACAAATAAATATAGCCTTAGAAGGGTTTGGTATTTGTATCATATCATACTGTGGTTCTATTATAATATTACCATTTTTATCGATAATACCATATTGTTCCTGCTCATATAGCTTAAAATATTGATGTTCCCCTACTTCTTCCACTTCATAACTTTTATCTGTCATAGAAAAATACAACAATACTCCCAACATCACAGCTATAATAAGAATAACTAGTACTATAATGATTCCTACCTTTTTACTTTTAGCATTACTTACTTTCTTTTCTACTTGTTTTTTCATTTTTATTCCTTCCTTTCTAATACACAGCTTTCGAGTGGAAAAGAATTCATTTCTTACTCTTCTTTTGTTTCGTCTTCTATTATTTGATTTTTACAAGCCTTCACCCATACAATTCTTCTATCTTCATAAGTTTCTATTTTATAGGTTACTTCTTTCGTTTCAATTACTGGGTTTTCTGTATCTTCTGGTACTCTTCCTAATAATTCCAATAAATATCCAGATAAAGTATCATAATCTCCTTCTGGAATATCTACTTGCAGAATTTTCTTTAATTCATAAATAGAAACACTTCCATTTATTAAGAATGTATTATCGTCTATTTTTTGATAATCGGCTTCTTCTTCATCATATTCATCAAAAATGTTTCCTACAATTTCTTCTATTAAATCCTCCATAGTAACTAATCCTGCTGTTCCTCCATACTCGTCAATTACAATTGCCATCTGTTTTTTGTTTTTTTGCAAGTCTCTAAACAATTCATTAATTGGCTTAGATTCTGACACAAAGTATGCTTCTCTCATAATATCTTTTATTTTTACTTGCTTTCCCTCTCCCATGTATTTTAATAAATCTTTTACAAATAGGATTCCTTGAATATCATCAATTGTCTCTTCATAAACAGGTATTCTACTATATTTTAAATTATCTATCTCTTCTAATATATCATAAATATTTTCGTTAATTTCTATAGCATAGACATCCGTTCTAGGAGTCATCACCTCTGATGCTGCAATATCATTAAACTCAAACACATTATTAATCATTTCTCTTTCTTCTTGTCCTATTGTTCCTTTTTCTTCACCTTCATCTATCATCATTCGAATTTCTTCTTCGGTTACAATTTCTTCTTCTTTTTCTGAAATACCAAATATTTTAGAAATAAAGTTTGTAGAAACCGTTAATATTTTTACAAAAGGTGCTGTTATAACAGAGATTGCTCTAATAATGCCTATCGTTGCAAAAGAAATTTTTTCATAATATTTCATTGCGAGTCTCTTTGGCACTAATTCTCCAAATACTAAAGTAAAGAAAGATAATATAATTGTAATAATTACAATAGCTATACTACGAAATACACCTATACTAATACTTGGAAAGATTTGATGAAGTGCTGGTGCTAATATATCTGCAAATGCATCGGATGCAAATGCACTAGATAAAAATCCTGCTAAAGTAATTCCTATTTGAATGGTCGCTAAAAATTTACTAGGGTTATTTAACATTTTTTCAATTTGTTTTGCTTTTTTGTTACCCTCTTTTGCTTGTTTTTCAATTTTCGCATCATTTAAAGATATAAACGCTATTTCTGTAGCTGCGAAATAGCCATTTAATAGAATTAATACGAATAAAATTAACAACTGTGAAATCATTTAAAATTTTCACGCTTCCTCTCTTTTTTAGCCTCTATAAAATATATTTTCTTTTTTATATTTTACCCTTTTTTTCTCTTTTATTATAACTGTATTCTAATTACGTGTCAATGTTATTTTCATACTTAGAGCTCTAGCTTATTTCAGTAACATTAAATAATAATAGCTTAACACTTGTCATCAAGTATTAAGCTATTTAACTTTTCATCATAGGTCATAACCTACGGCATTGGCATACCGTCTCAATTATCTATTTTTAATATAGCATTTTCCAAACGATAAGTCAATCAAAGATATAAAAATTTCTTTCTATACTTACATACTATTCTATTTTTTCTCCTGTATCTTGTTTCCACTCATTCCAAATGTATTCTAATTCTGAATTAGGTACTAATGCTACTCGAATACCTGAAATTGGTTTATCTTTTCTATAACAAGCAAATTCTTCATTTTTGCAAGGAGCTAGCCATCCAATTTCTTCTACATAAATTTGGTAAACAATGGAATAGGTAGAGGTATCCTTTAATTTAAAAGCTATACCCGAAATACCATATAAATGTTGTACTGCTATTACATCTGGGAGAGGATTGTTTCCCTGTGCATCTGCTAGCCCTCTCCAATTCACACCAGTACCACCTAAGATAAAATAATCTCTTTTATCTGCTAAATGTGCTAATTTTTCTTCTGTAGCCATTGATTTCCATGTTGTTTCGGATGGGTTAAATCCGTATACATATTTTTGTTTTGTCTCTTGGCAAATCGCCTCACTGCCTTCACCCCAGTAGGTATGTACATATGCTCTTACCTGCAGAAAATCTGGTTCCACATTTCCTTCTATACTAAAAGCTAATGCCTCTGTTCGCAACTGCCTCTTTTGCTTTATTGCTTTTAATCCTGCTATATCATAATTTCCATAGCCAAACGTCCATCCTATTTCTGAATTATGAGAAGCATAGCGTAGAATAATAGATGTAGCATTCTTGATTTCAATTTTTACTTTTGCAATATTTCCTGCTAAATCTTGCACTGGAAGTTCATAACTAATATTATTATCAAAAATTTTTGAATATTGCTTTTCGTTTCCTTCCCAACCTTCTATTCTTCTTACTGTTTCATTTGTGGATAATTTTATTTGTACTCTTCCATTTTCTATTATTTTTTGCTCTACTTTTGCTATTGGACTTGTATTATCTATACAAATACCACTATTCCATAAATAGTCTTTATTTGCATTCCCCAATTCATCTACAATACTTTCTTTATCTATTTCAATTCTTAAGTTGCCTTCTTCTTTTATATCTTTCAGTACTATTTCTATTTCTTGCTTATTTCTTGCTTGTTCTATTTGTATTTGCTTTATTTCTATTCTTTTATTCTCTATCCAAATCTTTATTTCTTCTTCCTGCAGACTATCTTTTATATCGCTTGTATCTTCTATCTGTAGCCATATTTTTAAAGTAGTATCTTGATTTGCAAACTTTGGATATTCCACATTAGAATTATAAACTTTTTTCACTTTTATCTCTGGTCCTTCTCTATCTATATTGCTAATGATAATTGGTATTTCCGCCTCATTTCCCGATAAGTCTTGTATCCTTATCGTTTCTTTTGTATTTTCTGTATATTCTTTTTCCCACAAGGTATCTTCTATTTTGTGCCATCCTTCTATAGGCATAATTGCTTCATTTGTTTTTATTCTAACCACTACATTTTCTTTTGTAGCTTCTTCTTTAGAATAAGTAACTTTACCTATTGGTGCTGTTCTGTCAATTTCTAAATGTGCTACTATTCTAGTTTCTATTATTTCATATTTTGCTAAAACTATTGTATACATACCTAACCAAAATAACAAAACAGCACCTAGTATAAGAACTATTTCTTTTCGTTTCATATTTTTTCTCCTATTTTAGCTTGTTTTATTTACCTTTTGAATAGAATGTACTTTTATTTCTACTTCTTGACTTAAACTGTTTAACTTTTCTTCTCCCTTTTGATATACAATTTCTAATCGATACACATGTTGCTCTTTTTGGTTGATTCCTAATTTTCTCTTCTCTGACACAAATTTTTCTTTCATAGTCACTTCTTCTTCTCCTTCATATAAATTAAAGGAGACTTCTTCGTCTTCTAAGCCTAAAATTTCTATATAATATTCCATTTCCGCCTCATTAATTTCTTCTTTTTCATTATAATTTCTTACTTCGAAATAGCAAGAATTTTTAGGTTCATTTGCAGTAATTACCATGCTTTGCTGTGTAATTACCTCCATAATGGGACTTGCAATTCCTACTGCTGCTCTTCCACTTAAACTAGTAGTAAGTTTGGCAAAACTTGTACTAATCCATAAAAATAGGAATAAAACCACACTAAGTAATAACCAAAATGTAATATTATTTTTCTTTTTTTGTGCTTTTCTCTTTACTACAAGCATCCTTTCTCCTTTCCATTCTTTATCCTAGCTTTGTCTAGGTTCCATTTGTGTACCATTGATAATAATATCAAAAGAATAATTCTCTATTTCCTTTGCTTCTCTTGTATCTATACTATCACTTGTTTTTATTTCTTCCTCAGTGCTTCCCGTTTCATATTTCCATTCCCAACGTACCGTATATGTTTTCACTTTTTGTTCCTCATTTGCTGCAATTTCTCCTATTAACACTTCTTCTAAATCTTTAATATGAGAAACTGTTTTTCCATTGCATTCAAATTTTAAATTTGTTGGTTTTCCTGTCTCGTTTTGAAATTGTACTTGATAAGCAATTCCTACTTGTGAACCAGTAGCATCTATTACAACATCAAAGGCTCCACTCGTACCGAGGCGCAATTGTATTTTCTACTAAAGTTTCTGGTGTATAAGTTTGTGTTAATTGGATATGGTTTATGCTACTAGTTTGTCCATTTACTAAGAAGCTCCAATTAGCTACTTCTACAATTCCCTTTCCTTTTACTTCTATTAAGTATTTTGAAAATCCTTTACCTGCCATTACGCCTAAAGCAATAATAATCAGTAATAATAAAGCTAGTACAATGTACCATTTTTTCTTTTTATTTTCTTTTTTCATTTTTCTCCATTCCTCCTATGGTATTTTTTATATTCCTTGTACAATTCGTACATATCTTTGGTATTCTTTTTTATTTCTTCTGCAGTAATTAATATCCACTTATTGCTTCTATATTAGGATAATATCCGCCATACATACTTTCTAATAGCAATTCTTCTGCTGTTTTTTCTCGATTATTCTCTTTTGTTTCTTCTGCTTTTAACGTAATACTAGTTGTTGACTGTTCTTCCTTTTTTGAATTTTGTAAAATCCAAAATAGTAATAAGATAATTACCCATACTATTATTGCAATTAAAAACGAAAGTCTCTTTACGTTTTTCTTACTATAAAGCATCATGCATATACTTCACCTACCTTTATTCAGTTATATTCGTGGGATTTTTTTGATTTTCTATAGAATAAAAATCCATTGAAAAAAATTTAGATAAAAATTGCAATTCAAATCTTGCATTTATGTTACCATATTTTGTTAATTTTGTAAAGAACTTTTCATCGACAAATTCTTACATTTTTTTGCAAAAAAAGAGAGAAACCTTAAAGCTTAAGTTTTTCTCTCGTTTCTCCTTTAATGCTTACTCATTGGAAGTTCAAAATAGAATTCTACTCCATCTGGTTTATTCATAACACCAAAATCATTTTGATAATTATTCATAATGGCCTTCACTAGAGCAAGACCTATTCCTGTTCCGCCATCCTCTCTATTTCTAGAACTATCTACTTTATAAAATCTTTTCCAAATACGTGATAAATCTTCTTCCGCTATATTTTTTCCTGTATTAAATACAGAAATACGTACTTTTTGTTCTTCTTCTTTTACTTGTATTTGTATTCTAATTTCTTTTTTCCCATTTACTTCTTCCGCATGCTTGATGGCATTGGTAAAATAATTAGTCATTACTTGGTCAATGTAAAATTCATCTGCATATACATAAGCTGGCACTTCTCTATCACATGTTACTGTAATATTCTTTTCTTCTATCATCACTTTGCATTTTCTTACTACTTCTTTGGCAAGTTCTAAAATATCAAATTCTTCATTATTAAATTCTCTTTTTCCATATTCTAGTTTCATAAGCTCTAATAATTGTTTTACCAATTTATCCATTTTATTAGATTCATCTAAAATTACTTCTGCATAAAATTTTCTAGATTCCGCATCTTCATTTACATTTTCTAATAGCCCTTCTGCGTAACCTTGTATTAATGCAATTGGTGTTTTTAACTCATGCGACACATCTGAAATAAATTGTTTACGCATTTCATCTATTTTCGATTTTTCTTCAATATCTTTTTCCAATTCTATATTGGTACTTCTTAATTGTTTAATGGTTGACTCTAGCTTATCCGACATGGTATTAATGCTTCTTCCTAAGTCATTAATTTCATCATCCGTATTTTTTACTTTATATTTTTTAGAAAAATCTAATTTAGACATATTTTTCGCAATGTCATTTAATTCTAAGATTGGTTCTGTAAATTTGCGCGAAATAAAGGAAGCTAAAATTCCTGCAACTAAAATAGATACTGCACCTACTGAAATCAGTAAATTATTCGATATTTTTACACTTTCTTGAATGGATTCTACCTGCAAGCGAATATATAAATGGTACCCATTATCTAACATAGCAGAAAGGAAAATATAATTCATACTATTTTGCGCATCATTAATTCTACGAATAATCATATTATCATCTGCAAAAATCACAATATTATTTCTATCATAATCTGCATCAAAAGAAGTAATTCTGCTATTCACAAATTCATTAATTTTTTCTATGGAATCTGTTAAATTCGTATCAGAACTAAATAACAAAATACTTTTATCATTTTCTATTAAGATATCAAAGTCATTTTTCATACAAATACGATTTAACTCATCTTCAATATTGGTATATATATTGGCTTTATTATATAAATCATTAATGGTTACATAAGCACCTTGAATGGCTTTTGTTTTCGTGTATAAATAAAATGTTTCTAATACCACATTGTTAATAATAATTAAAAACAGTACAATAATGGTTACTACAATGCAAAAAGAAACAAATAAACGTACTCGTACAGACTTTAGTTTTTCTCTTATTTTTTTCATTTCTTCCCTCTTTTATTTCACTTCAAATTTATATCCTACGCCACGCATTGTTTCAATATATTTACCTTTTTTGCCTAACTTATGGCGTATTTTTTTAATGTGACTATCTATTGTTCTAGAATCTCCATAATAATCATAATTCCATACATTGTTTAATATTTTATCTCTAGACAAAGCAATCCCTTGGTTATCTACTAAATATTTTAGTAACTCGTATTCTCTTAGGCTTAGCTCTATTTCTTTACCATCCACTTTTACTGTTCTTCCATCGCTATCTATAACAATGCCACCATAATCTTGCACTTCATTTTTCTTGGTTTGTGTACGATTTAGAATGGCTTCTACTCTTGCTACTAATATTTTAGGGCTAAAAGGTTTAGAAATATATTCATCTACCCCTAATTCAAATCCAAATAGTTCATCTTGCTCTTCTCCTCTAGCTGTTAGCATAATAATAGGAACCTTAGAAGTTTGACGTATTTGACGAAGTACAGACCAACCATCTAATTTTGGCATCATAACATCTAATAAAATTAATCCTATTTTATTCTGGTTTTCTTCGAATACTCGTAATGCTTCCTCTCCATCTGCTGCCTCTAACACGCTATAACCTTTTTGCATTAAAAAATCCTTTACTAGTTTTCTCATTCTTGCTTCATCATCTACCATCAAAATAGTAACATCATTCATTCCTTATTTCCTTCCTTTCTTGCTTACCTTTTAGGAAAGGGAACTTATTTTTCATAAAGTTCCCTTTTTATCACTATCTTTATTTTAATACCTAAATATGTCTTTTTTGTGAAGAATTAGTAGTTTTTTATCCTTTCATTCCTTCTTTTATATAAGCAATTTCCTCATCTTTATCCAATCTCATAAATAAAGGCTCTCCTTTTTCTATTACTTTTGTTCCAACTGGAATTTTTCCATATTCTTTTGCAGAATCCCACACCGTTATTTCTTTTTCTGTAATTCCTAATTGTTCAAACATTTTTGTCGCTGTCTCTTTCATAAACGGCTGTAATAGAATAGCAATCATTCTCAAATTTTCTGCCAAGTGATATAAAACAGAGGCTAGTTTTTCTTTATCTTCTTGCTCTTCCGACTTTGCAAGTACCCATGGGGCTGTTTCGTCAATATATTTATTAGACCTTGCGATGATTGCCCAAATAGCAGATAGTGCATTGGATACATGTACATTCTCCATATTTTCTTCTACTTGTGCTACTTTTTCTAAAACGGTAGTTTCTAACTCTTTATCTGGCTCATTTTTTTGTGCCTTTCCGTCTGGAATAACGCCATCAAAATATTTATTCATCATACCTATCGTTCTGTTTAGTAAATTTCCTAAATCGTTGCATAGGTCAAAATTATACCTTTCTATAAATCCTTCTGGCGTGAAAACAGCATCTTGTCCAAATGGAAACTCCCTTAATAAAAAGTATTTGGTAGCATCTAATCCATACTTCTCTATTAACAATTCTGGATAGACAATATTTCCTTTCGATTTAGACATTTTTCCATCTTTCATCATAATAAAGCCATGTGCATAGATTTTTTTAGGAAGTGGTAAGCCAAGTGCCATTAAGAAAATTGGCCAATAAATACCATGGAAACGAATAATATCTTTTCCTACAATTTGCAAATCTGCTGGCCAGTATTTTTTAAACTGGCTATCATCCTTTGAACCATATCCTAAAGCGGTAATATAGTTGGTAAGTGCATCTAGCCAAACATAGATAACATGTTTTGGATTTTTTCTTACTTTAATTCCCCAATCGAAGCTTGTACGACTTACGCATAAATCTTCTAATCCTGGTTTAATAAAGTTATTAAATAACTCATTTTTCCTAGATTCTGGCTCAATAAAATGTGGGTTTTCTTCATAAAATTTTTCTAATCTATCTTGATATTTACTCATAGCAAAAAAGTAAGATTCTTCTTTCATTTTCTTTACTTCTCTGCCACAATCTGGGCATTTTCCATCTACTAATTGTGTTTCTGTAAAAAAGGTTTCGCAAGGCATACAGTACCAGCCTTCGTACTCTCCTAGATAAATATCTCCTTGCTCCATTAGTCTATCGAAGATATCCTCAACTACTTTTACATGTCTTTCTTCTGTGGTACGAATAAAGTCATCATATTGAATGTCCATTAATTTCCACAATTTCTTTGCATCTTCTGCCATTTCGTCTACATGCTCCTGTGGGGTTAGCCCTCTTGATTCTGCCACTGTTTGTACCTTTTGTCCATGTTCGTCTAGCCCAGTTAACATGTAACTATCATACCCTCTTGCTAGTTTATATCTTTTCATGGTATCTGCTAATACGGTAGTATAGGCAGTTCCAATATGAAATCTACCACTAGGGTAATAAATAGGGGTTGTTACATAAAATTTTTTGTCTTCCATAGACTTTTCTCCTTTCTTTTCTTAGTATTCTTCTGTATTTTATCACCTTCTTACAAAAAATACAAGTAGTATGATGAACTTTGGGAACGTTCCTTAAAGTTCTATTAAAGAATTCAAAAAATGGTCAGTCAAAACAAAGATCTTTAGACAAAAATGTCTCTTAAAAAATCTCTGTCCCAACTGACCAGCCTTTGTTGTTTCTTACTGCCACGTTAAGATTGGGTAGCCATTGTTTATGTTATTTGTATCATCTTTAAATGCTGCTCCTAATGTTGATGTTAACAATTTCATTTCTTCACTAGTTTTAGCCATAGAACCTTCTATAATATTTCCATTCTCCCCTCCAACAACATTCTCTAAAAAATAACAATTATCTATTCTTCCATTATTTATATTTACTCCTACAATTCCGCCTGTTGATTGTCTATCTCCTGTAAGATTTCCAATATTATAACAATTTTCCACCATACTCTCATTCATATTTCCGTCCAGCAATTCCTCCAATATTATTAGTACTCCCTGTTATTGCATTTTTATTATAAGAATTAGATATTTTTCCGTTATAAATGTTTAATCCTACAAGTCCTCCGATATTTTCGCTATCTCCTTGAATTCTTCCAATATTATAACAACTATCTACTATACTGTTGTTATTTTGCCCCATTATTCCTCCAACCATTGTTGTTCCTGCTATATCACCTAAATTTCTACATTGCTCAATATTCCCATTTTTATTATTTATGCCTATGATTCCTCCTACTCCATCTTTTCCGTTAATTGCAGACATATTGTAGCAATTCTTTATTGTCGTAGAATCATATGCATATCCTATTAACCCTGCTGTTCCATTTCCTCCAGTTATAGTACAATTTTCTCCAATTCCTGTATTTTTAATAAGTCCATTTGTTACGAATCCAAATAAGCCTTGTCCCTTATCCGTTGTATTAATATAAATTCCATTTATTTCATAACCTTTACCGTCAAAAATTCCACTAAATGGTTTATTCGTTTCTGCATCTGGGGTTGAATTTTCCATTGAATATAATCCTATTGGCTCCCATAGTTCACTACTATCTAAAGTAATATCACTAGTCAAATACACATATTTTCCTTCATAATTATTTCCACTATTGACATCGTCTCTAAATTCTTTTAATTCTTCTACTGAACCTATTGCTATCATATTCTCTTCCGCTATTACTTCTCCTGTGCTATTGATATAATGGCTTCTTTCTGCTATCTGTAACAAGAAACTTCCATCTCCATTTTCTGTTAGAGTATATGATGCATCTCCTAATTGTGATTGTAGTGCTGTTTCTAATTTAGTTTTATCTAACGCTAAAGTTCCTTGTGCTTGTACGGATGCTACGGCTAGCTCAATTGCTTCTTTTTGCTGTGCTTGTGTAGTTACTTCATCTGCCCTTTGTGCTTGCGTAATAATTCCGTTTTCACCCACTAGCATAGCTATCGATACACCTGCTAGAATAATTAAAACAATTATCGTAACGACAAGCGCAATTAATGTAATACCATTTTGTTTCTTTACAATACTTCTCATGTTTTTTTCTCCTCCCATTTTTCTTATGTTTTCCCAATTTCTCTTAACTTATTCACTTTTTAGATTTTTAATTTATGTCAATAAGTTATTACAATTACATTTTATATATTACCATAGTTTTAAATATTGTACAGTGAATATAACTCACGGTTGTAACAATCTTTTTTCCTCATTTTGCAATTAAAAGAACGTTCCTAAATTGCATATTTTTATCATTTTGGTAAATAATATAGTTAATTTTACTAACTCTTTACTTTATTTTTACTATATTGTTTCTGTTTTTTTTAGGAACCTCATGCTATATTTTTGTTGAAATCAGAGCTAGAAAGGATGATAGACTATGCCATTAGATTATACAATTATTGGACAAAGACTAAAAAAAGCTAGAAAAGCTAAAAAGATGACACAAGAAGAACTTTCAGAAAAATTAGATGTTTCTATCGCTTTTTTAAGTAGAATAGAAAGAGGAAACTCACAAGTAAATTTAAAAAGACTTGTACAAATATGTGAAATATTAGAAGTTAGCCCAGGTGAAATTTTAAATGGTGTTTCTAGTAAATCTTCACAATATTTAGACAGTGAATTTGCTTCTCTTTTAAAAGATTGCTCTTCAGAGCAACAAAAATTAATTTACGATATTGCTAAAGTAGTAGCTAAAAAAGAAGATTAAAAAAGAAGATTAAAAAAGCAAGAGTAAAGGACAAACTTTTTACGTTCTTTACTCTTTTTTATTTTTAATTTATACAATATATAATATCTCATTATTCGGAAAATACTTTTGCATTTGCTCTCTCAAAAAGGCTTCTGCTTCTTGCTTTTCTTCTTCCTTATAGCGATACTTCCCTCTTCCTCTTACTGTCATTTTTTCTTTATTATACAAGGATGGTTTATTTGGGAAGGCTTCTGTATTAATTGCTTCGTGTATATAACTGTAAGTCATAAAAATAATTTCAAAAACTGCTTCTTTTTGTATTTTTTCACTTAAATTTTCTGCTAAATATTGAATTAATTCTGTATATAACTGTTTCCAATTCTCCACTAAAATAACTGGCGCAATTAATATCCCAACAGGATACCCTGCTTCTTTTAAACGATTAGCTGCTTCTACTCTATTTTTTAGAGGTGATGTTCCTATCTCAATTTGAGATATAATCTCTTGTGGATTCACACTCATTCTTACTATAGTTTTTCCTTTATGATTTAAAGAAAGAAGTGGTTCTACTCTATCAAATTTTGTAGGAAATGTAAGAAATCCTTTCTCTGCTTTTTGTGCAAAATTTTCAATAGTCCACTCTAAATTGCCTGTAATGGTATTTTCTAAAATTAAATCACTATTACTACCAATTTCAAATGTTAAAGGCTTTTCTGACTCGTTTGCCACACGAATGATTTTATCTAACATCTGCTCCCTATTCACAAATAAGCGAAGATACGCACATTTATTATAATTGCAAACTAGATAACAATATAAACACATAGCAATACAGCCAGAAGAGGTATAAGGCACTAAAAAATCGGATACTTTGTGGTTGGGAACAAAACGATGTGTTTTTCTAACGCCAATAATCAAATTCTGTTTCATTTTTGGAAATTCTTTATTTTCTTTTTTCCTCATTTCTTCTATAGCGTTATGATTTTCTATTATTGTACAAGGCACATTTTTTTCTCGATATCTTTCTAACAATTCTTTGCCTAATGGATAATTTTCAATCGCTTTTTCATAAAAAATTTCTGTTGGTATGAACATAAAATGCCTCCTTTTCTTCTTTATCTTTATCAAAAAAAGAGTTTTTATTCGTTTTTTGTCGGTTTTTGTAGGAAAGTTTTTCTTGCACTTTGTAGAAAAGTATGGTATACATAAGTAACAAAAGCTTTTGTAATCTAAAAAAATTTTATCCAATTTTTAATATCTTTTTTATATCCAAAAAAATGATAATCCTGTAAAAAATAATAATGCAAGAAGGAGGCATGAATGACAGATAAAAAACAAAAAGCAATAACAGAAGAGAAAACACCAATATTATCTCCCAAAATAGATGTTATTTTTCAAATTTTATTTGGAGAAGTGGGAAGTGAGAGAATCACAAAAGATTTTTTAAGTAGTATTTTAGAAGAGCAAATAGAAGAAATTAATTTAGATGAAAATATAGTACTAAGAAGAGAATATTTAAAAGGAAAAATGGGAGTAGTAGATGTACTAGCAAAAATAAATGAAAAAGAATATTGCCATATAGAAATGCAAGTA
>CALXBX010000027.1 GCA_944386655.1 uncultured Clostridia bacterium
TTAACAAAAACAAAAAAATGATTTAGGTACGCATTTTTTAATTAATCTATTGAAGACTGAAAGTCTTGTATTTCAAAGGCTATCAGTCTTTTACTCTTTTACAACTGTCAAATTTGAGATTATATAATAGATACTATTATTTGACAATATGCAATATGAAGCAATAATGATAGAGATTAACATCTCTTTTGGGGCTTAAAATTTATTATATATTAAAATTACATATATATTTAAAAATTTTCTGCTAAAAAAGTAACTTCTAATGCATTAGTTTTTCCACTTGCATTCGCACCATAAATAGTAGCAACCTCTAAATATTTTTTTAATTAAGAACATTGCAAAATCAATAAACAAGTGATACTATGAAATAAAAAGGAGGAATGATAGTATGAAAAAAGATTTAGGAGTACAACCAGCTGTGTTTCCAATGCCAGTTCTAATGATAGCAACTTATGGAGAAGAGGATAAAGTAGATGTTATGAATATGGCATGGGGAGGAATTTGTGCAGAAAATATGGTAGCACTTAATATTGACGAAGACCATAAAACAACAGAAAATATTAAGAAAAGAAGAGCATTTACACTAAGCATTGCAGATATACCACATTTAGACGAATCAGACTTTTTTGGCATTGCTTCTGGTAATAAAATGGAAGATAAATTTGAAAGAACACATATGCACGCTAAGAAAAGTACAAGAGTAGATGCACCTATTATTGAGGAATATCCTGTTACACTAGAATGCAAAGTAATAGAACTTCAACATACCGTTTATGGATTTAGAGTATTAGGAGAAATTGTAAATGTAGTAGCAGATGAAAATGTATTAGACGAAAAAGGAAAGGTAGATCCTGCCAAATTAAATGCATTTGTATTTGACCAATTCCAAAATGGATATTATAAAATAGGAGAAAAAGTAGGTCATGCTTGGAAAAATGGAGTAAAATATATGTAGTATGAATGATATGGAGAGATATAGACATTTAAATGAATATTTAAAAGAAAAATTTGGAGAGCGTACGCTAAAAATTTGTGTGGATGGAGGTTTTACATGTCCAAATAGAGATGGTACTTTAGGATATGGAGGCTGTATCTATTGTAGTGAAAAGGGTTCAGGAGAGCTAATAAAACGGAGGAGAAGATATCCAGTCGCAAATAAAAAATTATTTTGCCTCCTATAGAGCCAAAAGAGCTAACAAATTTATTGTTTATTTCCAAAATTTTACCAACACATACGATACAGTAGAAAATTTAAAAAGAAAATATGATGCCGCTTTAATAGACGATAGAATAGTAGGATTAGAAATAGGAACAAGACCAGATTGCATTACAGAAGAGATTGCTAGGTTACTCAAAACTTATACCTCAAAATATTATGTATGTGTAGAATTAGGGTTGCAAACAAGTAATGATAAAATAGGAGAAATACTTCATAGAGGTTATACAAGCAAACAATTTACAGAGGCAGTAAACATATTAAATGAATATGGAATAGATGTAGTGGTACATATGATGATAGGGCTTCCTAAAGAAACAAAAGAGGATATTTTAGAGACAGTGCGTTTTATTAATCAGCATAAAGTACAAGGAATAAAAATTCATAGTACTTATGTGGTAGAAAATACCATACTTGCAGAGATGTATCGAAAAGGAGAATATACACCATTAGAGTTAGATGACTATATAGAAGACCTAATAGATGTAATGACACATTTAAGACCGGATATTATCGTTCATAGAATTTCAGGAGATGCACCAAAGCAGCTTTTAGTAGCACCCTATTGGAATAAGCATAAAATGTGGATTTTACATGGTTTTGAGAAAAGATTTCGAGGGAGAGATTTGTGGCAAGGAAAGTATTATGAAAATAATTAAAAAGAAAGGACAAAAAATTTGTATAAAACCATAAAAAAGAAAGAAGAAGCTATTTTTATAGAAAAAAAGTCAAAATTTATTGCAGAATTACATCCTATAAAAAGTAGGGAAGAAGCGGAAGAAACGATACAAAGTATAAGAAAAAAATATTACGATGCAAAACATCATTGTTATGCTTATCGTATAAAAACAGAAACAGAGACAATAGAAAAAAGTTCAGATGATGGGGAGCCTAGTGGAACTGCTGGCTCTCCGATGCTCCATGTCTTGCAAAAAGAAGAACTATTTAATGTGCTAATAGTGGTTACTAGGTATTTCGGTGGCATACTATTGGGAACAGGAGGATTAGTAAGAGCCTATACACAAGCGATGCAAAATGCTATGGCAAAAACAGAAGTTGTGCAAGAGGAAAATGGATATTGGATAGAGCTAACAATTCCCTATAATGAATTAGGAAAATGTCAATTTTATTGCAAAAAACATCATATAGAAGTACTTCCTATACAGTATGAGGAAAATATAAAAATAACCCTGCAAGTTACAAAAAAGGAAAAAGAAAAAATAGAAAAAGAGAAGCAAAACTTAGGCTTTTATGTAAAAAATATTACAATATTCCCTAATAAAATAATACAAAAAAACATTGAAAAATAGAATAAAAAAAGAAAAATTTGAAAAAATTTCCAGAAAACTATTGCAAAAAAATAGAATTGATAATATAATGCATTTGTAAGTAATTTACAAATATTTTTTTAGGGGGAATTAAAGGTGAAAGAAAAAATCAGGGTACTAATAGCAGATGACAATACAGAATTTGCTATGACATTGAATGGATATTTAGAAAGGGAAGAAGATATCGAAGTTGTAGGTATGGCAAAAGATGGAAATGAAGCATATAAATTGATATTAGAGCAAAAACCAGATGTAGTATTATTAGATGTCATTATGCCACATTTAGATGGCTTAGGAGTATTAGAAATGTTGCAAACAGCAGCATTAGACAAAATGCCAATGTGCATTATGTTGTCAGCAGTAGGACAAGACAAAATCACACAAAAAGCAATAAATTTAGGAGCAGAATATTATATAGTAAAACCTTTTGATATAAAATTATTAATCAAAAGAATGCGAGATTTTAAATTTTATCAACCAAATGCGGTGAAAGGAAATTATATCTCCAGAGAAATAAAATCACAATATATAGAAATTTCACCAGAAAACAAAAATGACGAAAGTAATTTAGAAGCTCTAGTAACAAATGTAATTCATGAAGTAGGAGTGCCAGCCCATATTAAAGGTTATCAATATTTAAGAGAAGCAATCATGATGGTTGTAAATGACATCGATGTAATTAATCAAATTACAAAGCAGTTATACCCTGATATAGCAAATAAATATCACACCACCCCTTCCAGAGTAGAACGTGCCATTCGCCATGCAATAGAAGTAGCATGGGGAAGAGGACAACAAGATACGGTAGAAAGTATATTTGGTTATACTGTATCTGCAGCAAAAGGAAAACCAACAAACTCAGAATTTATAGCTATGATAGCTGATAAATTGAGGCTTGAATTAAAGAGTGCGTAGAATAAAATAGAAAACTTCCAAAATTTATAATAGAACCAATATTTAAAAAGTATTGATTGATAAATTTTGGAAGTTTTTTGTAAAATTTTATACATACACTTGATATATAAGTTAAGATATACTATACTAATTAACATAAGAAATGAGAATATCTAGATATAACGCTTACCTGAATAATACACAAATTGCTTCGCAATTTGGTAGTGTTATAAGCAGATGTGGTTTGCCTCCAACAAGGAGGTGAGGCTTATGATAGAAATACAAACATTAATTGCAACAATATACATATTATATTATTCTTTAATTGGAGTAACTATCATAGCAATTGCCTTAATTATAGCAATTGCCTTAATTATAGCATTAGCAGTAATTTTGAGCAAAAGCAAATAAAACAATAAAAAACACATCTGTTCACTTGGCGGTGTAGATGTGTTAACTTTACACTGGCAAACCACGTTTGTGGTTTCTCCATTTCCTATAATTATTATACTCAGATTAAACGAATTTGTCAAATAATTTTTTGACTATATAATAAGAAAGGGTGATATGCTTATGTTAGAAATAGAAGAAATAGAAAATTTAAGTGAAGAAGAATTAAAACAAGTATGTGACGTGGAATATACAAAAGATAAAAATGGGAAAGATTTTAAAATCATTACATATCCTAAAAAAGAAAATTATGAAATGAGTGAGGAACAAATACAGTGTTTAGCAAAATTTATTTATGATAATATTAGTGATGTTTATAAATTCATTGAAAAAAATAAATAAAGGCTATCTATGTAATTAACAAAAAGGTAAAATAATAGGTTTCTTTAAAAAATTGTGTTATAATGTCGAAAAATAACGAAAAAAAGAGAAATACTCCTATTTTATCATTGACTTTACAAATTTTGAGGAATAGTAGTACGAAAGTACAGAAGAGAAGAGCAAACATTGTGTTGTTCTTTTTTGCGTTTAAAATAGAAAAATAGGAGGAAATAGTAATGAAGGTATTATCTAAGAAAGCAAAAGTAGTACAAAGACTAGTAGAAAAGTATGACTTGAGACATGGAGATTATATTTCTTTAGAAAGGTTAAAGAGTATAGCAGAAAGAGAAAAAATGGAATTAAAAGACTTAATGATTATTTTAGAAATAAAAGTGGGAAAGAGTTATGAGGAGGCTGAGGAATCACTAAAATTAAAGATAAAGCTATATGAATTAGAGGAATTAGAAAATATGGGAGAGGATATTTTTAATGCTGTTCAAAAATGGAAAAAGGTAGGAAAGGAACCATTAAAATATGCTAGTAATGAATTTAAAATAAATGAGTGGGTACTAAATGATATCTTAAAAAAGTATATAAATGCAAACATACTCTTAGAAAACAGCAAAAGAAGAGTAAAGGTAAAAAAGCAAATCAACAATGAAGAAAAATTATTGGAAGAAATAAAATATAGAGATTTTGTAACAAAAGAACTAGTAGAAAAATGGAAAAAACAGTATGAAGCAGGAGACAAAGAAATTTGCGATATGTTGAAAGTAAATACCATAAGTTTCCAAAATTTAATGACAGGTAAAACGAAAAAAATGAGAATAGATTTAATAGAGGAGGAAGAAAAAAAGCAGATACAAGAAAAAATTATACAAAGATGTAAAACACAAGACTATATTTGTAAAAAAGAAATAGAAGAATTGAAGGAAGAGATGAAAACAACAGATAGTATTTTAAGAGAAACACTGTCTCTTTCTAGTGTAATGTTTGAGCAAATCATGAAAGATGAAAATAAAAGGGCAAGAATTATTTTAAAAGATTTGAAAAAAAGGATAAATATTTTAAAGCTGGATATCAAGTATGAATATGGAGAAAGATTTTATACAAGTGAAGAACTAAAAAAATTGTGTAAGAATTATAAGTTAAGTGTAAAAGATTTTCTTAGAAATTTAGGAAGAAATGTAAAGCGTTATCCCTATTTAAGACAAGCATTACAAAAAAATGAACAAGGAATTTATATTGGAAAAGAACATCCTGTTTCCCATGAATTTGCAGAAAAATATATAGAAAAAATTAGAGTTTTAGCTACTATTATGACTAGAAAATACTTTTATTATCCTTATTTAAAAAACGAAATAGAAGATATGATACAGGATGCATGTCTTCTCATATTGGAAAAAGGAGGTTGCATTGAGAAAAACTTTGGATATAATGAAGATTTAATGTTTAGTTTATTTGCCAACAAAATAAAATATTATATTTTTGCCAAAAGAAATAAAGAATATACAGAAATTTTGTGGGAGCATTTAGAAACTTTTTCAGAAACAGAATCTGTATATGAACTTTGGAATGATGATACAATGACAGAATTAGGAGAAGCAAAAGATGAGAGAATAAGCCTTATACATCAAAAAGTAATGCAAATATTGTATCACAATAGAGATTATATATTCCAGAATAGAGAAAAAGCTTATCAACTTATTTCTTATAAATTAAAAATTCCTGTAGAATATGTAGAAAGAATCATACAAGAAATAGGAATTCTATGCTTAGAATATAGTATGGTAAAAGCTTGCAAAGATGGAAGTATTATTAATATGACAGATGCTTGTTATTTTTAAGAGAGGTTTCCACACCGATTTTCTATTCCTTCATAAAATAATATATAAAGGAGGAATGAAAAATGTGCAAAGACAAAGAAGAGAAATGTTGTAGAATAATAAATTGTAATATAGTAATCCTTAGTCTTCTATTATTTATAATTCTATTTTGGTTTATTTTTGTCTCTATGAATCCACAAAATCAGAAAAGTATATTAACTGCTTTTGCTGTAGAAGGAGATAATACACAAGTAGGAATTACAACCATTCGATTTAGTAGAAATGAAATAGTAGTAGGAAATGCTTTATTGCATGAAGAAGGGTCAGATAGTATTCAAATTAATGAAACAGGAATTTATCAAATTTCTTATCAGTTATATGGGCAAAGAGAGACATTTGGAACTTTTAATTTTAATGCAGTATTGGTAGTAAATGATACTATTTTAGATAATACACTAAATGAAAGCCCTATTTTAAGGGATAATGTAATTAACCGTATGACATTAACTAGCACTGTCATTTTATCGTTAAATGCAGGGGATACTTTAAAATTACAGGGGATATCCGTAGAAGATATTTTTTATACAAGAGCAAGAATAGATATAGAGAGAATTGATTCATAAAAAAAGAAAGCACAAGCAGTGCTTTCTTAATCAGACTGTTGACAAAGTATACAAAAAATATTTGTCAATAGTCTTTTAATTTTAAGAAAAATATGGTAAAATAATATCGTCCAAATCTTAACCAATTAGGACAAAAAATGCGGTTTTTTCTTTTGAAAATACTGCATTTTTTCTTTTTTAATGATACAATATTTTTAGGTTAGGATTTGGGAGGTAAAAGTTATGTTAGTTCAAA
>CALXBX010000028.1 GCA_944386655.1 uncultured Clostridia bacterium
ATTATTTCTTTTTGCATATCAACTTTTCTCCCTTCAGAAAAATAGGCACAAAAAAAGACAACAAATTATAAAATCTGTTGTCGAATTCTTTTGTATTATATTTCACAATAAATTTTTATAACTGATAGTATGGAGGTTATTATAAAAAATCTATTGTTTTTTGTTATAAAATTTTTATTCATATTTTATACTTTCTCAAACTTTTTCAGCTTTCTTTAAGTATATATTAGCCTTTGTTAGCCTTTCTCAACTACTTATGTGTAACTGCTTACAAACTGCTTGACAAGTATTTTTGAATATGGCTTGTTTCTAAGGATAGAGGCTATACCCAAGCGTCCGCCTCGACCATATAAAAAACTGGGCTAATTTTTAGTCCAGTTTTTTATTATTTAAGAATAAATTTTATAATTACATATTGATTTATCTTAAATTTATTTATATATATAATATAAATAAATTTTTTGGAGGTTATAATGATTTTAGAATTTATTTTAAATAGCAAAAATTATTTAGAAGATTTAATTACAAGAAGTACTTATCATTCAAATGCTATTGAAGGAAGTACACTTACCTATGCTGAAACTTATGCTATTCTTTATAACGACAATAGCTTTAAAATTGCAGGAAAAGAGCCAAGGGAAATATATGAGGCTATTAATCATAAAAAAGCATTAGAATTTGTTTTAAAGAATTTACAAGATAATGAAGACTTTGATGAGAAATTTATAAAAAAATTAAATGAAACTATAAATAGAGATATTAAGGATACGGAAGGTTATAGAACTGTACAAGTATTTATTCAAGGTAGTGAACATATCCCACCAGAGCCTGAAAAAGTACCAAATTTAATGATGTATTATATATATAATTATAATCATGATGAACAAGATATATTTAATAAAATTGCTAAGTATCATATTGAATTTGAAAGAATACATCCTTTTGAAGATGGAAATGGAAGAACAGGTAGATTGCTTATAAATTATGAATTGTTAAAAAATAATTTACCACCTGTTGTTATAGCAAAAGAGGATAGAGTAAAATATTTTGAATTTTTAAGAAATAATGAGGTCAACGGCTTAGCTGAATGGCTAAAAGAATTATCTACTAGAGAAGAAGAAAGAATGGAGAAATTTGGATATAAACAAGTGTAATGCAAATAAGTTAGTAAAACGAGATTAAGGATCTTTTGAAAAGCTCCTTAATCTCGTTTTCAGATATTTTAATTGTTTTTGAAGACTTTATTAAAATACCAACATACACAAGGGATATACGCGATACTAATAGCCATTATTGTACTTGTATCAAATTATACTTTATATTCTTTATACCATTTTGAAAATTCTTTCATTGAATCAATAGACTTATATTTTATTCTATTTGCTCTTTCCTCATCAGACATTTGAGCTAAAGTTTTGTCATATCCATAAGGTATAAAGATATACCATAAATCAGACCATTTTTTATCTGTATCATTTCCTAATATTTTTTCTGACAACTTTCCCTCATGTTTTCCTGTAAATTGGTGTAATTCATTCCCATCGTAGTAAGACAAACATTCTGTAAATCTACAATTTCTATTTTCTTTTGCTTCCATTAGTTTCAATATTCCTTCTATTCCTATAGTATCTAAAGCAAAATTTACAAAAGCTCTAGGAAAACCATCTAGTTCATCTACCCAAAATCCGCAATCCAAAGAAATGCATGGCTTGTTTACTAATTTATAAGCTTCCATTACTTTGTATTTCGAAATGTATTTTATATCATCACTTCTCGGTTCTTCTAATTCATGTTCAAATACTTTAAAATTTACTCCTGCTAATTGCTTGCTAGCAGATGCAATTTTTCCTTTATTGTGTGTTACAAAAACGATTTCGTCCATTTGCTATTCTCCTTTATACAATATTTTTTACTTCTCAATATTTTCTATATAAAAAAATCCTCCTATATGATTATAGTACCATATATTGAGGAAATATTTTTGTCACAATTATTTTTTTATCGTATTTTTATCTATATATTTTTCTGCTAGGATTTCATATTCCATAATATCATCTAACCTAAAAAGTCTTATTTCATTTCTTAACTCACAAAATGCTGCAATATACCATTTATCAATATATATAAATAACTCTGCTGGGTGTATCATTCTTTCGGTTATTCCTGAATTTACTGATTTATATTTGATTTTTACTTTATTTTTATTTGCAATTGCTTTTTTCATAATAAGATACATTTTTTCTTTTACTTCATTTTCTATCTTTAAAAAGTTATTATTCTCATCAAGCTGATAGCCTCCAAATTTACCAGTATATGATTTTAAGTATATTCCTGCTTGTTCTAGTTCTAATTTGTACTGCCTTATCATTCTTTCAGATACTTCTAATCTTTCTGCTAAACTTGAGATACTATGTATATTTCTATCTTTTAAAATTTGCAACATATTTAACATATTGGCAACTTTACTCATCTTTATGACTCCTGTTTCAATTTTATAAAATTTATCATTTTTCATAACTTTTTCTATTTGATATGCACTTTTATTACTTTATTTATAACTTAATCTTCTTTATTCTCCAATAAAAATAAACTAATGCAAATAATAGCAATTCCTATCATAATGAAAGATGATTTTGTGTCTATTTGATTCATTATATTTAAAACTACAACTCCAATCCCCATAGCTATTGCTACTGCTTTTAATATTAAATCAGCTATATCTTTTATTTTAGTATTTGCATTTTCTTTCCTTTTTGCTTGCAAAAGTTCTTCAACAGAGACCTCTAAAATATCTGCTAATTTTGATATAGTATTAATGTCTGGGCAAGATAAATTCCTTTCCCACTTTGATACGGCTTTATCTGTAACATTCATTTTTTCAGCTAACTGGCTTTGTATCATTCCTTTTTCTTTTCTTAAAAATGCTATTTTTTCTCCAATATTTTTCATAGATATTGTCCTCCTAAATTTATAATTTATTATAATGTTACTGCTATTTCTTTACAAAGTAAACCAATAATTAGTTTAGTTTTCTCGACCATTAGTTTATTTAGTGTAGAACAATAATATTTTTTATTTACATTTTCTAATAATTCCAATAATCTTCTCTTGGATTTCCGTCAAAATCATAATGTGTTTCTTCAAAACATTCCTCACACATATCATCATATAACTCATATTCTTCTTGTGATATTTCTTTAAAGCATCTCTCACAGTAATATTTTTCTTCTGGAAAATTAATATCTATATTCTTATCTCGATTTATTTCTTGTTGTTTATATTTTTCCGGAATTTTATTCTTACTACAATATTCTTGTCTATAAATCCTCTCTACTTCTTCTGACCTGTCCTTTTTTAATACAGAGATAAAGAGAGCTATAAATAATAAAATGATTATAAATAGTAATATTATTCCAATAAAAGTAGGTATATACTCTAATACAATAAAATATATTATTATATATAGAATATAAGTGAGTTTGTTCCCAAAGTTTATTTCTTGCAAAAATGCTATTCCCATTGGAAATAAAACGCCAAACACTATCCCTTTCTGTACGTTATAATTATTATCTAAACAAAAAGAATATCCAATATAACCACATATGCCACTAAGTATAAAAAAACAAATTAACCCTACTATAATCTCCGTCAATTCTTTGTTTTTCAATTTATCATTAATTTTCTTTTTTATCTTGGTAATTTCTTCTTTATCATCCATCTTTTACTTTTCCAATTAATAGTTTTCATTTTTACTTTAATATTTGTTAATTTTAAAATTCTTCAGCTTCAGGTTCTAACAACTTATGTATTTTTTCTTTTAATAATTTTTTCCTAGCTTCATAAAATCCTTCAAAATTATCAAACTCTAAAGAAATTCCTTCTGGTATTATTGCCTCTTTGTAAAATTTCTCTTTTTGCTCACTATTCATATCATTACAATAATCAATTAATCGCATATCACTTTTACTTCCATTTGTTCTTCCCTCTAATAAGTGTAAATTAGGCAAACGATTTCTCATACTACGCCATCTCTTCCAGTCTTCTGCTGAAATATTAAATGGTTTACTTCCATTAAATCTACTTTCTGGGTGAAGGTGATCTTGCTCATATTTGAAATTTTTATTTATCCAGTCTAAGCCTAGATAATATAAAACTTCATTTACATCATTACTTCCTTTTTCTAAATTAAGTATATCCTCAATTTTTCCATCTGTAACTCTAAATTTTGCAATCTGGTCTAACATTTCAATGCTAAATTCCATATTATAATTATTTATATAATTTTTTAGTTGATGTAACTTTCCTGGTGTTCCTCCTGAACGGAAATAAGTAAAAAATACTGCTCTAATTAAATAAGTACGAATCGCTAAGATATTTTTTTCATAGTCAGGATTGTAATAGATACAGTAAACTATAGGAATTAGTTCTGTATATCTATTAGCAAAACGTGTTAAATCTATATGCATTTTATCAAATAAATCTTTCATATTATGCAATGTCATCTTAAATTCAATCCAATTATTTTTTAAATCATCTGCAACTTGTTTATTTATAACTGTTTTTTGCACATCTCCATATAGCATTAATGCAGAACGAATAATAAAATCTGTACTAAAGTTTTGATATGTATCCACTAATATTTTCCCGAATTCCACTTTCGCACTAGGCCAGTATGCTTCTAAAATTGACATTGTAATTTCATGTTTACGCAATACTTTTCCTCCGCTATTAAATCTAATAAACATTTCTAATGCATCTTCTTGCTTCATATCTATAATTTCTACGTATCTAATTATTTTTTGAACAAATATTTTGTTATATAGCTGTTTTAAAATGTTTCTTGCATACTCTTTACTATCCTGTGGAACATTAGAAATAACTTCTTCAATTGCTTGCTCCCTTGTTTCTTCTTTTTGAAATTTTTCGTCAAGAATATTGTTTATGCCAAATTGTGTAGGTGTTACATTTGCAACCTTATCTGTAAATTTAATGCCGTATTTTTTGCTATTATATTCTTCTTCATCTATCTCTATTTTATTTTTGTCTAATTCTATCAAGAGTTTAGTTACAATTTTCTGACCATTCGCTTTTCTGGCATGGCTTGGCCTTATATAAGAATTTCCAAATAAGGATAGAAATAAAGAAGTTAACCTTTGTTGTCCATCTAATATTGCTGTATCCGTATAATTCACATTTACACTTGTTAGGGAATAATTAACATCACTTGCTTGTTTTCTACTATTAAATGTAACTTCTTGTAAAAAATTGCAAAAATATGTATCCCAAGTTACATTTGAGTCATCTATATGCCAAAACAAAAATGTTGAAATGGGATAATCTAAAAGGATGGAATCCCATAAATTTTCGATTTGTTCCATACTCCACACATATTGTCTTTGAAATGCAGGCATCACATATTTACCCTCTTTTATTTTTTGCATTGCTTCATATATTGTTATGCTATTATCTATTAGTTTACTCATGTTTTTCTCCCCTTTATATCCTTATATTTTTATTTCTATTTACCTACAATTTGCATTACAAATTTATAAAAAAAAGATTTTACTTATTTTTAGTAAAACCTTCTAAGTGGTTGCGGGGGATAGACTCGAACTATCGACCTTTGGGTTATGAGCCCAACGAGCTGCCAACTGCTCCACCCCGCGATATGTACACTGCTTTTTTAGTATACCTCTAAAACCTATAATTGTCAATACTTATTTTTATTTTTTTCTTCTATACATATGTATAAAGATTTTTTAGTTTATTCTCTTATATCTTCTTCCATCTATTTTTCCTTTTAAATAGGTACTCAATTTTTCGCCATTTATTAAATTTTCTTTTTGTTGCTTTGCCAAATTTTTAATTTGATATTCTAATTTGCAAGCTAAGGATTTATTTTTACTTTTCCATGCTGTTTCTAATTTTATAGCATTATGTGACTTTGTATATTTGGCTCCCTTTTTAGATAAATGTTCCTCTATTCTTTTTTCTAGATTATTGGTCATTCCTGTATAAATAGAATTATCTTCGCATCTTACCATATATGTATAATACATTTATTTTTTCCCCCTCTTTTGTAGCATTAATTTATTTTTTATTTTTTTATTATTTATTATTTATTATTTATTTTTTATTTTTTTATTATTTATTATTTTATTATTTATTTATTTTTTTATTTATATAATTTCATCTATGTCGTAGCATTTATTTTAAAATAAAACAATTTTTTTAACTAAAAAATATTTACGTGATATATAGTTTGCCCCTTTTTTCTATTTTTTTATTTTCTTTTTTATTATATGCTTCTTTTTTTATTTTTAAAACCTTTATTTTAAAAAAATTTTATTTTACTGTTATATAATTTTTTATATTATTATATTTTGCCTCTCCTATTCCACTTACATTTTGTATATCTTCTATTTTTGAAAATTTTCCGTTTTCTTTTCGATAATTAATAATCCTTGTTGCAATAGCTTCTCCTATTCCTGGCAGGCTTTCTAATTCTTCTTTAGATGCTGTATTAATATTTACCATAAGTTTTCCTTCCTCTTCTTTTTTATTTTCCTCTATAATAGTATCTCCACTATCTTGTGTTATATACGCTTGTTTTTCTTCTTCTCCTATTTTTGGAATATATATTTTCATACCGTCTTCTAAAATATAGGCTAAATTTATTTTAGAAAAATCTGCTTCCGAAGTTGTTCCGCCTGCTGCTTCTATTGCATCTTGAATTCTTGCATTTTCCTGTAATTCTACTACTCCTGGATAATTTACTTGTCCCATAATATGCACCATTATTGTTTGTATTTTTTCTTCTATTATATTATTTGTACTAACAGCATTATTTTCTTCTTCCTGCACGGAACTAATTTCTTCTATATTTTCTGTTTTTTCGGAAAAAATGGAATAAATCATACCGATGGCTACTATGATAATAATAACTAGAAGAAATATTTCTTTTTTTCTTTTTTCTAATTTTTCTATTTTTCTCACCTCCTTTCTATAATTATTTTTTTATGTTTTGTTATAAACATATATTTTTATAAAATATTTTATTTTTATTTTTTTATCAGGTGTTGAAATTTTTTTATTTTTTTTATATGATGGTATATGATTATATTTTTTAAGGAGTTTATATGAATACATTATTGAAAAAGTTTGGAATATATTTTTGTTGTATTTTTATTTTATTATTTTTTTTATTTCCTTCTTTTGTACAAGCAGAAGATTCTGAAATTTCCACTTATTCACCTGCTTGTCTACTAATGGAGGCTTCTACTGGCAAAGTAATTTATGAAAAAAATGCCCACACCCGTATGTATCCAGCCAGCACTACGAAAATTATGACAGCTATTTTAGTTTTAGAAAATGGTAATTTAACAGATACTGTTACTGTTAGTGAAAATGCTGTTCTTTCTATCCCTAACGGCTATTCTACTGCTCAATTACAAATAGGAGAACAATTTACTGTGGAACAGTTATTGTATGCTTTAATGCTTCCTTCTGCGAATGATGCTGCTGTGGCTTTAGCGGAATACATTGCTGGGTCTGTAGACAGCTTTGCTGCTATGATGAATACAAAGGCGGTAGAAATTGGTTGCCAAGATACTCATTTTGTAAATCCTAATGGTGTACATGATGAAAATCATTATTCTACTGCTTATGATTTAGCATTAATGGGACAATATGCCATGGAAAATTCTACTTTTCGTTCTATTGTCTCTACTGCTCAATTTTCTCTACCTGCTACAAACCAACATCCTACAGCTGACAGAACTTTTCATAATACAAATTCTTTGCTAAGTTCTTCTCTTTCATCTAATGGATATAATTACTACTATTATCCTTATTGTACTGGTATAAAAACTGGTTACACAGATAGTGCTAAAAGTTGTATTGTTGCCAGCGCTAAAAAGGATGACTTAGAATTTATTGTGGTTGTTTTAGGTGGAGAGACTTTAGAAAGTGGTCTATCTGGAAGGTATTTAGATTGTAAAACTCTTTTTGACTATGGTTTTAATAATTACTCTTTCCATACGATTTTAGAAAAAAGTAGTGTGGTAGACCAAATAGAAATTATGAATGGAACAGAAGAAACAAGAAATTTAGGGTTAATTGCAGAAAATAATCTTACTGTTTTTGCTAAAAATGATGTAGATTTTGAAAGTTTAACACCTACTATTTCTATTACCAATACTTCTGCTCCTATTAGTAAATCTAGCGTTGTTGGTACTATTTCCTATACAGTGGAGGGAGAAACTTTTTCTACAAATTTGTTGGCTGCCTCTAATGTGGAAGTTTCTAGGGTAATGGAAAATGTTTTAAAAGTGGTCATTGCTATTTTTCTAATATTTCTTGCTATTCTTATTCTTACGCCTAAAAAAGAGAAAACAAAGAAGAAAAGGAAATAAAAAAAACAGGGGGATTCCTATAAAATATAAGCCCCCTATTTTTTTATTTATAATCTTTTCCTATAATAATGGTAAAATCTACATTTGCATTGTTTTCGCCTTCTTGAATACTTCCTACTCCTAATTCTGTCTTAATTTCTTTTTCTACACTCTCTGTTTGATTGGTTCGATTAATGATAGTAGTTTTAGACATCGTAGTGGAAGATTTTCCTGTTTTTTTCACTTGAAATCCTGCTTCTTGTAATTTTTCTGCCGCCCTTGTTAAATTGGTGGTTACACCACTACCATTTAGTAATTCTATTGTTATATTTTTGGTTCCATTTTTTCCTGTTACTGTATTTCCACCAATAACATTGGCTACTTCTTCCTCTGGTATTATTTCTTCATCTGAAAATAAGTCTTCTACCATTATTTCTGTTTTTTCTTCATCTGCTGTATAAATCCATACTCCATTACATTTTTCTGAAACTCCTGGCAAGGTTCCTGTTTTTAAATTTTCTGTATTAAAATTAACGGCATATGGCACATAATCTTTTAACACATTAAAGTCTAAATTTGTTTTTACATTATTGGATACAATGTCTATTAGTTCTGTAATTTTAAAAATATTTTCTACTTTTAGCAATTGTTTCATCGTTTCTTGAATAAACTCTCTTTGGGTTCTCATTCTTCCAATATCATTATCTCCATATTCATCTGGATAGGATGTTCCATCATTATTGTGTCTAAATCTTAACAATTGCTCTGCTTTTTCTCCGTCTATTAGCTGTTCTCCTGCTTTTAAATGAATGTGTAGGTCTTGTGTTGGATCATCATAATCCATATCGATTGGAACATTGAAGGTAACTCCTCCTATGGCATCTACTAATTCTATAACGGCATCTGTATCTACTAAAAGATAATATTGTAAATCTAATCCGGTTAAATTGCTTACGCATTCTATGGTTTCTGGTATGTTTGTCCCATTACGATATACCGCATTCATTTTGTAGCTTGCTAAATAATTTTGTGATGCTGTATTTTTATTTCTTTTTCCTACGTAAGTATCCCTAGGAATAGATAATAGTGCTGCTTCTTGTGTTTTTGGATTATAGGAGGCTATCATAATAGAGTCTGTTAACTTATAGCCATCTCCTACACCACTTTCTCCCAAAATAAGGACATTAATTCTATCTAAATCTTTTAATGTATTTTCATCATGTCCTACTGCTGTTGCTAAAAATCCAGATAATCCGCCTCCGTTTTTATATACACGATATCCAAAATAACAACCATATGCTACTACTGCAATTAATAGTATAAGTAATATCCATTTGATTACTTTTCTGACTTTACTTTTTTTCTTCTTTTCTTTCTTCTGCTCTTTTTTTTGCTTTTTTATTTGTTTTTTATTTTCTCTTTTATTTTTCTTTTGTTCTCCCACAATAGGTACCTCTATCTCTATTTCTTCTAAATTCTCTTTCTTATTTTTTTCTTCTTTCAAAGTGTTTCACTCCCATGTTTTTTCCCCTTTGCATGAGTATAGCAAACTTTATGCTAAAAGGCAATATGTTAGCTTAATTTTTCTGTTCTTAACTTCTAAAAGGTTACTATCTATAGTTCAAAATAAGTATAGTTATTGCTCAGAATAACCTGTGAATTGTAACTCTAAAATAGCCACTTTAATAATAAGTTATTTTCATAAAAGAAGTTGCCTATTGCTGCTTTTTGAATATTCTGCATAAGTGCTCCATCTTGTATCATTGGGCTGATAAGAGAGATAAGTGCTAGCAATATCCAAATAATAATTATTCCTTGTAAAATACCATATATCAAACCACCTATTTCATTTACTTGCTTGATAATTGGTATGTTGGTTACAAACTTGGTTAGTAGTTTTACAACTATTAATATTACTTTAGCAAGAATAAATACAATAATGGCAACGCCTGCTTGTATGATGGTCATACTTATTTGATGGGATGCTGCTACAATGGCAGTATCTTTTGCTTCCGTAGCTACACCTTGTATCGCTCCATTAATATAATTTATCATATCGGTTGGTAAATCAGTTTCTTCTTCTGAAATGCTACCTTCTTCATTTACTTTTCCAGATAGGGATTCTATTATTGCATTTTCTATGGTTTCGTCGATTTGTGTATTTTGGATAACCCAATCAGAGATGGGCTTATATAATATAACAGCTATGATAATGGCTAGAATAAAAGATAGTATATTTAAAATAGAATTTGCCAGACCTCTTTTATATCCTAAAAAAATACATAGTAATAATATGGCTACTATTACAATATCAATTATAATAGACATAGGAGACCTCCTTTTTTAGTAACTTACAATTTCAATCTTATCACGATAAACAATTCCTGAAAAAGCATCTGTTACTACTATTTTTTTGATTTCTTGACTAGAAGTATATTTTTTCTTAAGCCATCCATTCGTTCCTATAAAATGTACTTCTGAGCCTAAATTTAAAGCAATTACTTCGTCGTAGGTAACCATTTCTCTTAATACGCCTTGTAATACATAAGTACTTATATTTTTACTATCTGTATTCATAATTTCTATGGTGCTTTCTGTATGTAATAAAGAGGAATTCTCTATAACTCTTACGACCTGATTACTTAGCTGAATATCTGCAAAGGTAATTTTTTTATTATCTTCTTCTAAATTCATGATAGATTCTAGATTTCCTTCTTTCCATATATCTATTTCGTTATCGAAAAAACAAAGTAATTTATTTTGTTCTTGATACTGAATAGCAATTGGCAAGCGATTGGTTTGCATTTCTGAAGTGTAGATAATGGATTCTGAAGGAGTTGTGCTTGCTTTTTCTACGGATATGGTTTTAATGTTAGACTGCACCAATGTTGCATCAGAACTTACTTCTACAAAGCTAACGTAGCGATTATCTAAAGAGATATCTACATCTGTTACGGTAGAGGTAGATAAGTAAGTTTTAAATAATTCTTTTCCGGTGGCGTCAAAAATTTGGATAACAGATTGATAAGTGGTTCCCGTTAATACAACCGCTACATATCCATTTTTGTTCACAGCTATCCTCGAAATATTCCCTTCCAAGCTTTTATCCCATACTTTTTTATTTCCTGCCATTAGATATATATTTTGTGCACCTTTATCCCCTATCAGCAAAAATCTTCCTTTATGGTCTACTATTGGTGTAGTAATTTTCATTTCTTCTGTATATTCTTGTTTTCCCGAAGAATTATATGCTGTTAAAACATTATTTTGTAATATTACAATATATTTGTCATAAGCAAAAATTCGATTACTTTCTACTCCATCTATTGCAATGGAAGGCAGATTATTTTCAGATACATCTTTCATTAATACATATCTATCCCAAAAATCTCTAAACTCTTTATTTACGCAGTAAAGTATAGCTATTACAATAATTGCTATTAACAATACGCCTACCACACTTGCTATGATAATTTTCTTTTTGCTTATTTTTTTTACCTGATTTTCTTCTTCGTCAATTCCTATTATTTTCATTCGTTTCTCCTTATTTTTATTTACTTATTTTATATCAGTTTTTTGCTATTTTTTCAATAGTTGTCTCCAAAAACTTAAGGTATCTTTGCAATTTAAGGAACGTCCCTAAATTGCAACATGAGTAAAATTTGTATGATACCTAATGCACCAAAGGTGGGATATAATATCTCTACTAATTTGGAAAATCCTATAGGCGAGATAAGCACTGCACTAATTGCAATTGCAATTAGCCATATTTGATAGCTTTTTTTACTTTTACTTACATTTTCTAAAAAACTATATCCGGATGTAATGGCAGATGTAAAAATGGAAATGAGTATCACGATTCCGTATAGATAAGGATATATTTTCCCGAAATTCTGCTACAATTTGAATTAGTGGTAGTTCTAATTCTTGTGCGTAAAAAATACCTTTGTATAGCAAGCCAAAAATAATGAAAGCTAGCAAAAATAAAAATACACTCGTACCAATAGCAATATTTCTAATTTGCTTTTTTTCTAGTTTTGTTGCTTGCAAGCTAATTAATAAAGGTATAAGTAAAATGCTATTATAGCTAGCATATAAAATACTAGAAAAAAATCCATTTTGTGAAGAATTTTCAATAGCCCCTCCTATTCCTGTTATTTTACTGCCTAAATAAAAAATTAGTAGTAATAAAACTGGTACTAATATTTCATTCATTTTCATAACGCCTGTTACATTTTTTTGAAAGATAATATAACACGCTATCATAAAGAAAAAAGCGGAAATCATAATGGGAATTTGGTATACTTGTTTTAAATAAGCACTAAAACCCGCCACCATAATATAAAAAGAAATTAATAAAAAACTATTGACTATGACATTTATTATTTGATTTATCTTAGGATATTTTGGATTTATAGTTTGCAAGAATTCATGATAATTTTGGATAGATTTTTCTTTTACTAAGGAAAGAACAAAATAAATAATTCCTCCTATGATGAGGCTCATTATTCCCAATCCTAGAATTCCATACATACCAAATCTTGCAAAAAATAGATAGATTTCTTTTCCCGAAGCAAAACCTGCCCCTATAATACTCCCTATAATGACCATGATGATTTTAATTACTTTTTTCATTTTTTCTTTCCTCCTCTTTTTTAGGGCAGAGGATAACACTAAAAAATGTGTTTTTGCTCCTCTTGCCTGAAATAGAAGAGGAAAACCCCTCATTTATTTATATGAGAGGTTTTTTCTTTTATTCTATTTTTTTCTTCTTCTTACTTGCCATATTACTACACCTATTATGATAATTAGTACTGGCACACCAAAGATAATGGCTCTTATAATATTATCTTGTTGCTGTGTAGCTGTGTAGGTTACATATCCTGTATCTTTTCTAATACGAATGGTATCTCCTCTATCTGTTAAATAAGCAATACTATTTAGTACAATGTCTTTATTGTTCGCTAATTGAATTGGATAAATATTGTAGTTTTGTACAGTTAAGGTTTCGTTAGTAACGAATAGGTTATTTGCAAATAAAATTAATTTAGAGGTAGTGTCTTCTCCCACTTCTTTTTCTGCTTCTAACGCTATGGTAACTACACCTTCCTGATCGCTACTTGTTTTACTCATGGTAGATACACTAAAATCTTCTCTATAAAAAGAGGTTTCTGTAGATTGTATAATTGGAGTAATATCTACTTTTAATTCTTCTAGTTTTTCTGCATCAGAAAGGATAATCTTTCCGGCACTTGGAAGTACTACTCCTGTACCATCATAAACATCTTGTGTAATTTCGTGACCAATGACTGTTGGAATAATAAAAGCTGGACTATTTACTAACATTTTACTAGGATCTGTCTCTAATAATACTCCTTTTCCTATAGAAACACCATATAAGTCTAATATTTTTTGTACATTTGGCATTTCTACATCATTTACTAAAATGTCGCTCATCCATAAAATATTTCCACCATTTTGTATATAATTTGTAATAGCATCTACTTCTATTTGTTGAAAATCGGATGTTGGGGAAGCTATAACTAATGTATCACAATCCTCTGGAAAAGCTGTTGTTAATAGGTTAAGGGTTTCTATATCGTTTACATCATTTTGGATGTAAGCAGCTAAAGTATATAAAGAAGAATCTATGCTATATTCGTTATGACCTGTTAAGAAATAGATTTTTGGTTTATCTGCAATCGTGGTATCTAATATAGCATTGGTTAGTTTTTGCTCTGTCATATCTATGGTCTCGTAAGTTGTATAATCATAAGTGTATAATTCGCTAGAAGATAACACTTTATATCTTTGCTCAGATTGTACTACAATACCAATACTATCTTCGCTTGTAATTCCGTAGGCCTGTGCTAAATCTGGTCTTTCTGTAATATTTACCACTTCTGCTGTGATATGGCTATTTACATTATTATATTGTTTTGCTAAGCTAAATGCTGTACTATCTTCTGTGTAACCAAAGAAGTAGATAACGACATCTTCTTCTACATTTTTTACTTGTTCTTTTGACTCATCTGACAAGGTATATCTCTTCTCTTGTGTAAAGTCAAATGGATCTATATTCAAACTTTGTACCCATATATTAAGCCCTAAGTAAATAGCAAGAAGAATAGCAACTAAGCAAACGGTTAATATGGTTTTTCTCAACCATTTTTTCTTTATGACTTCTATGATTTTCTTCAATTTTCTCTCTCCTTTCTATTTTACGCTCTTTTTTCTTTGTAATACTAATATGGTAAGTATAGTAAATAATATTGGTGTAGATATTAATAATACTAAAGAGCTTAAGGTAACTGAGCCTGTTGGGAAAGTATTACTAAATACATTAATAAAAGAAAAATCTAATGTTGCTTCTATAAAGTTTGGCATAAACCATGTTACAATGAAAAAAGCAATGGTGATAACTCCTGCTATAATTTGATTTTCTGTTAAACTAGAAGCAAACATTCCAAAGGAAATATATGTCATGGCAAGTAAAAAGTAGCCTAGTAATGTAATTAATGCTGTAGTAATATGTGGTGTTCCGAAACACATAAGTATAATGTAATAGATGGAGGTAAGTGCTTCTGTAATGAGTACAATCATTGCTGCTCCTAATAATTTTCCACATACGATAGAAGTAATGCTTCTAGGAGAGGTAAATAATAATTGCTCTGTTCCTGTTTTTCTTTCTTCTGCAAACATTCTCATGGTTAAGATAGGTATAATAAAAGTAAGTACAGTTGCTGCTGAATAAAACATATATTCAAAATTGGTACTTCCATATTGGACAACGTCCAAATAAAAGAAGATACTACACATTAATAAGAAGATTCCTATAAAAATATATCCTATTGGAGATAAAAAATAGGTTTTTAATTCTTTTTTTGCAATTGCCCACATAATTATTTTTCTCCCCTTTCTTTTTTATTTTCTGCTTTTTGTTTTTTCTTTTCTTCTTTTTCTTTCTCTTTAGCTTTCTTTTTTTCTTCTTTGTCTTTTATTTTATCTTGCTTTTCACTTTGTATATTTTCTGTTGCCTTTTCTATTTCTTCTCTTGCATTAATTAAACGAATAAAGGCATCTTCCAAAGTTGCTTCTGCTTTTTTTAGTTCAAATATCGTAATATTTTGTTTTGGTAAAATGTCAAATAAATCTTTTCTTAAGTCTACCTCTGCATCAGAAGTTATCATATATTGTTTTGTTCCATCTTCGTTGTCTTTTATCATTTTAATTTCTTTTACTCTTGACAATTTTTCTTTTACATTACCCATATGTTCTTCTTTATCTTCTACGGTTAGCAATATTACATTTTCCTCTTTTGTTCTTTCTTCTAAATGTTCTGGCGTATCGATTGCTACTATTTTTCCTTTATTAATAATAATCACTCTTTCACATATTGGACTTACTTCTGGTAAAATATGTGTACTTAATATAACGGTATGATTCTTTCCTAATTCTTTAATTAGGTTTCTAATTTCTATAATTTGTTTTGGATCTAAACCTACGGTTGGTTCGTCTAAAATAAGGACTTCTGGATTGCCAATTAAAGCACCAGCTAGGCTCACTCTTTGTTTGTATCCTCTAGATAAATTTCTAATTAATTTATTTTGTACCTCTTCTAAGCCTGTCTCTTTTAATACCTTTTCGATATCTTCCTTTCTTTGTTTTCTTGGCATTCTTTTAAGTTCTGCCATATATTTTACAAATTCTTTTACGGTAAGCTCAGAATACAAAGGTACATTCTCTGGCATGTAGCCAATTTGCCTTTTTGCTTTTTTGGCTTTTTTGGAAATGTCGTTTCCATTAATCATAACACTACCTTCGCTTGGCTCTATAAAACCGGTTATCATATTCATCGTTGTACTTTTTCCGGCTCCATTTGGTCCTAAAAAGCCAATGACTTCGCCATCTTTTACGGTAAAGCTAATGTTATCTACGGCAGTAAAACTACCATATCTTTTTGTAACATTTTTTACTTCTATCAAAATAATTCCTCCTTGTTTTCAAAATTTTAACACCATTTATCTGGTGTTCTTAAATCCTTATTTCCGTAGTATTTAGATTTTATTTGGTCTTAGAATACCACTAAGATTTTCCATATGCAATATAATTCACATAGAATTCACATTTTTTAACATATTTTCTTTTACATCTCACCATCTTAAATCTTTCTAAAAATTGCATTCGCTATTCCTGTAATTTTTAGAAAGACTTAAGGGTTATAAAATTAAAATCATAAATTCTTTTATTTCTCATATGTTGTTTAAAAAGGAAGGTTTTGCTATGATTGCTTTTTTTGTTGCTTTTTTACTAGTGTTTTTATCGGAATTAGGAGATAAAACGCAATTGCTTGTTTTGTCTTTTTCTTCTAAGGTGAAGTCTGTTTGGATTTTATTAGGCGTTTGCCTTGGTTCTTTTTTGAGTCATGGCATTGCTATTTTGTTTGGCAGTTCTATTGGTTTATTGGAAAATGCTATTTTTCATTTTTATTTAGAACTATTTACGTATTTTTCTTTTTTGTTATTTGGTATTTTTTCTCTGTTTTCTTCTTCTGAAGAGGAAAATAATAAGAAGGGAAGTCTTTTGCAAAAACTTGCTTCTTTGAACCTAGGATATGTGTTTATGATTGCCGCTTCTATCGCTATAGGAGAATTTGGAGATAAAACTTTTTTAGCTTCTATTGGGCTTGGTATTAGTTATCCTCATGAGAAGATTTTTTTGATTGCAGGCGCTATTTTAGGAATGGTGGTTTCCGATAGTATTGCCATTCTCTTAGGAAAGTTTTTAAGTCACAAAGTTTCGGAAGCTACTATGCAAAAAATATCTAGCCTTTTGTTTATTTTATTCGGTATAGTAGGTCTTATTTTTTTATTTTTTTAAATTTGTCACCAATTAAAAAAACACCTATATATTATAATAGGTGATTTTTTCAGACTGTTGACAAAGTATACAAATAATATTTGTAAATAGTATTTTAATTTTAAAAAAAATATGGTAAAATAATATTGTCCAAATCTTAACCAATTAGGACAAAAAATGCGGTTTTTTCTTTTGAAAATACTGCATTTTTTCTTTTTTAATGATACAATATTTTTAGGTTAGGATTTGGGAGGTAAAAGTTATGTTAGTTCAAA